>JAGHDS010000313.1 GCA_021159845.1 Anaerolineae bacterium | reverse complement strand
GAGCTGGCGGGTGGAAAGGCTGAGCCACTGTATGCCGACCTCTACCCCGGGCGCAAGGAGCCGACCGTTATCGATCTGCGGTTGAGTGATGTGCCGCGCATCCTCGGCGCGGACGTGTCGCCTGCCGAAGTGGAGCATATCTTGCAATCGCTGGAGTTTGAGACGGAGCCAGTGGCTGAGGGCATCCTGCGTGTCACCGTGCCCAGCTATCGTCTTGATGTCACGCTGCCAGCCGATCTGATCGAGGAGGTGGGGCGGATATGGGGGTATGACCGTCTGCCGTCCACCCTGATTCGTGATGAGTTGCCACCCCAGCGCGATAACCCGCGCCTGCGGTTGGAAGAAGCGGTGCAGGACATCCTGGTTGGCGCGGGCTTGCAGGAGGCCATCACGTATTCGCTAACCACGCCAGCCGCCGAGGCTCGCCTGATGCCGGGACAGCCGGTGGATGAGTCGGCGTATATTGGGCTGGCCAATCCGATGAGCAATGAGCGCACACATCTGCGTCGGACGTTGGGCGCCAATTTACTGGAAGTGCTACGCTCTCATTTGCGCTTCGTCGATCGAGCGGCTGTCTTCGAGGTCGGCCGGGTGTATCTGAAGCGGGAGGGTGAGGACTTACCCGACGAGGAGCCGCGGTTGGGAATCGCCATGACGGGGCCGCGCGGGCTGGACGGCTGGCTGGATCGTGACCAGGAGCCACTGGACTTCTTCGATCTCAAAGGTATTGTGGAGACGTTACTCTCGCGATTGGGGATTGACGATGCCATCTATCGGCCGGTCCAGCATCCAACCTTCCAACCGGGGCGAGTAGCGGAGGTGATCCTGGTCGAGGGCGATACAGAAATCCGGCTGGGGGTGCTGGGCGAGGTACACCCTCTTGTGCGGGAGGCGTTTGATCTGCCCGCACAGCGGGTCATGCTGGCGGAACTGCATCTGCGCCCGCTGATTGAGCGATATGGTCAGGCCCGCGTGTTGCGTCCCATCTCGTCCTTCCCGGCCGTCAAGGAGGACCTGGCCATCGTTGTCGATCGGGATATCCCAGCCGCCCGCGTGGAAGAGGTCATCCGGGAGGCGGGCGGACGCCTTCTGCAGGCGGTGAGGCTGTTCGATGTGTACGAGGGGGCCCCGGTACCGGAGGGCAAACGGTCGTTGGCTTACGCCCTGACCTATCAGGCGTTTGACCATACTCTGACGGATGAGGAGGCAGCCACGGTGCGGGAACGCATCATTCGCCGCCTGGAGCGGACGTTGGGCGCCCAGCTTCGGGCGTGATAGGGTTCTCAGTATCGGGAGAGGGAAGGGCAGCCCATCCGTGGGCTGCCCTTCCGTCGTGTTCTTATCGCCTATGGTGTCTGGGTGGCGTTTGTCGTGTTCTCTTCTTGTTGATCGGGGCTTCCACTTGCGGGGGGAGTAGGGGCAATGGGTAAGACGAAGTGAAACGCACTGCCTTTGCCAACTTCACTCTCCACCCAGATGGCCCCATGATGGGCTTTGATGATATCCAGCACGATTGCCAGCCCCAGGCCGAGTCCTCCATACTCGCGAGTGGTGGAGCCATCCACCTGGTAAAAACGCTCCCAGATGCGGTCGCGCTTGTCAGCAGGGATGCCGATGCCCTGGTCACTGACGATCACCTCGACGGCCGGGCGGGGGTCCTCGTCCCCATCCTGGCTGAACGTGTAGCGGCGCGATCGGATCTCAATCGAGACCTTCCCCCCGTCAGGGCTGAATTTAACGGCGTTGCTCAGCAGATTGTCGAAGACCTGACGCAGGCGGCCGCGGTCGGCCCATATCTGTGGAATGTCGTCCGGTGCATTCAGGATGAACTCGAACTCCTTGTCCGGCTCCCGTTTCCGCGTTGTGATCTCGATCGCTTCCAGGCAGGACCGCGCCAGGGCGACCAGATTCACCGGCTCGAACTCTATCTTCTCCAACGCCTGTTGCTGAATGCTGATGATCTCATTCACCAGGCTGATGATTCCCTCAGTACGGTCCGCTACAGTCTCCAGTGCCTCGCGTTGCTGGGGCTCGAGGTCTCCCAGCACGCCATCCAGCAGCAGCTCAACATATCCTCTCACGAAGGTTAGCGGCGTGCGTAGCTCGTGGGAAATGTTCTGCACGAACTCGTCCTTCAGCTGATCTGCTTCCTGGAGCTCTTTATAAGCGCGCTCTAACTCGGTTGCCCTATGCGCCAGATTCTCAAACAACCGCGATGTCTCCAGCGCCACGCCGATCTGGTTAGCCAACAAGCTTAACAGCTCGATGTCTGGCCGTGGATAATAATCGTCCGGGTCTCTCTTCCCCAGCAGCCAGACGCCAAGGGTTTTGCCCCGCACGGTGATCGCGATAGCCAGCCGCACCCAGTCGAAGGGGCCTCGCGATTTGGACCCTTCAGGCTCGGGCGGCCGGTATCGCCCCGACTCCGCTAAAAGCTGGAATACCTCCCGAGTGACGTCCGCCTCCTCGTCGATCTCCACGCCGTCGGCGTAGAGGAGGAAAACGTCCTCTCCGATCACCCGGTAGATCGCGGATTGCCGGATCAGGAGGCTGGGGCCGACCTCTTGGGTTAACAGTCGCACCAGGGCGTTCCGGTCGAGTGCCCGAGGGATCTCGCTGGTGAAAGTGCGCAGGATATCGTCCGGGTTATGTGTGGTCCCGTAGGCCAGCCGGTCGATCAGCCGTTGGAATGGGGCGCGCAGGAAGAGGCCAGCGATGACAAACACCATAGAGATACCCAATGCCAGGCCGAGTGAGTCCGGCGTGAACATGGCCCATCGGCTGGCGAAGAGGAAGGCTACCAACAGAGCAGTTAGATAGAGGACGAGGAAGCTGAACAGGCTCAAGATGCGGTTGGCCCGGAACTCCAGCCCTCCCAGCCGGTGCTTGTACAGGGCATAAAGGTAGAAGAAGGGCAGCAAGGAACTGGCGAAGGCCATGAGGAAGAAGTTCAGCAACCCAGAACGAGGTACGGCGAGCAAGCTGGGGATCACCCACAGCACGATACCGGGACCGAAGGCCAGCAAAATACCGGCCAGCATCTGGTATGTGGCCAGACAAGCGCTAGGTGATGTCTTTGTGAAGAGACGTGAGGTTAGCAGTCCTAAGCTTCCCCCTGTCATCAACAGAATACCTAGATAGAATGCCTGATTAGGCAACAATTGCAGGAGCTCTGCTCCAGCTAAGGAAACGGCAAGCATATACAAGGGAAGCAATACATAGCGGCCGCGCCGGCCTAGGAGAGGTGTTGGCACTAGAAAGTGCAGGTGCAGGAAGATGGGAACCATCAGCCATGTCAAAGCATGGAGTAAGAGTGAGGACAAGGCAACATCGGTTGATGAAGCTGACCCAACTGCCCACCACAGCGCGGTAAAGTAATTGAATGCGATTAGGAGCCACCAGCGGGTATCACGCGGCCGCAGGAAGAGTAGAATCAAGGTGCCCGCTAGCCAGAAAGGCAAGAAGGGCAACATAACCACCAGACGGAAGCGTCGGCGCATGGGGGTGGGACCCAGTACTTGCCATTGGATGTGGTGCGTGACGCCATCTCGCAGGAAAGTAATGGGGACGAGATCACCTGGTTTATAGCCTGCCCAAGGGACTAACGTACGGTCTCGTTTCGCAGCTTCGTAGGTGAGCTTGCCAATAGCAACCAGTCGATCTCCTATTTGGAGTTTGTTTTGGTTTACAGCGCAGTGTTCTGGAGTGGTTTCACAAGCACTATCGAAGCCCAGGACAACCCACTCGCTATCATGCTCGATCCCGGGATAAGGCGCTAAGTATACATAGGCAAAAACGTAGTATAAGCAGGCGAGTAATACCATCCCGGCCAACAGGACCAGCAGGCTGTCGCCGCGGTGCACCGAAAAGGGCTTCTCCTCAGCGGTCATTCCAGTTACTCCGCCAACTCAGGTGGGACCTCCATGCTCATAGTATGCAACCATTCCCGCAAAGGCGCAACTTGAACTTCCAGGAGCTCCCACATCGGGGACGGATCAGCCAGCTCCAGCCCACGCAGCAACCGCTTGCAGGCCTGATAGCGATGCGCCAGATGGTAAATGCCGTAGCTCACGGCGCCACAGGTGACCAGGATCCGCTGAGCTTCCTGCAGGACCTCTTCATCCCGATATACCAGAGATCTCAACCGGGCAAAGTGCTCGCGCTGAGGATGATCGGCCACGAGAGCGTAGAGGATGAGGAGGTTGGTCCGATCTTCCCGCCAGTCTGGGGCGGCTGGTACTTTGAAGGCGTCCTCCAGATCGTCATAGATCTGCACGATCTCCCCGAAGAGTGTGCCGAGGTCATATAGCTTCCGGGCCAGCGCCGGATCCGCCCCACCCAGCAGCGCTCCTGTCTCCAACGAGGCTGCATAGAAGGGGCTGCCCTTGGCCTGCACCACCTTCCAGTAGTTCTCCTCCCCTTGCAGGTTCTGGGCATCCAGCTCCTGGCCAGCCGCGCCACCCAGTGACATGGTGGCCAGACTGGAGATCACGGCGGCCTTCCGATCCGGCGCGATGTCGCTGCGATCGACGATGGCGAAGGAGGCGGCCAGAAGCCCGAGTGCCAGGTTAGCTGCCCGGCCTGAGCCGATGGAGCGGAACAGGCCCCGAGGATCATCGTCCAGGATGTCATCGACCAGGATGCAGCTCAGCTTGGCGCAGGCGATCGCCCCCACCGCCGGGAGCGCCTGATCGACGCTCCCCCCCACAGCCTGGCAGGCCAGCGCTGGTAGTTGCCAGTCTAAGCGTGGCTGATCCCCCTCGACCTCAAAGAGCCTGCGCGCTTCCGGCCAGGCTCCCATCTCCGGCAGGGAGAAGATCAGGTTGATGATCTGGCATGCGCTCACCTCTAACAGCATAACTTCCCCCTATTTTCGTAACCGGGCACGCCTGTTACTGCTATTATACCCTACGACACATTTACCAAAGTGGGGGTTCAGCGTCGCTGAACCCCCACTTTGTAATGCCGAACTAGCCCTCACTAAAAGCATAACGCGTGGCCACAGGCCACGCGTTATGGCAAACCAGACCATTTATTATCGATCATCGTGCTTCAAGAATACAATACCTATGACCAACCAACACTGGTCGGTTCCACTACCAAATGCCGGATCTTCTTCACCTCATCGATCTCGGCTACCTGGCGCAGGACCTTCAGCAGCGTGCTATCCTTCTTGGTCGGCTCTGCCTTCAACAACGCATTGAACTCCTGGATCGTTACCAACGTGGCCGTGCTCATATATGTCACCTCCCCCTTCTCTGGCAGGGATGAATGCTCAGCCATTCAACAAGTACCATACCCAGGCGCTTCCGCCCACCTCGTCAGCGCCCGCCCATCTAGGACTAATATACTACGCCCATGTCCCTATGTCAAGCGCGAATTAGCCCCTCGGTACTATTGACTCGCATGAATATCATGGGGAACAGGTTACTTATATCCCCCCCTGGCCAGAGCGGGGGAGACGCGCAGATATACCTCATTCAGTTCCTAACACCACCTCAGCGCGCACGACGCCCGCGCGGTCATGTCGGGCTACCAGCTTTACCTTTCCGCCCTGCGGTGCTCGCACAACCCATTCCACCTTGCCGCGATCCTCGGTGGGGTCGGCCACACGGCCGGTGGGAGCAGCGGGTTTGTAGGCTCGGCCTTCCAGCTGGCCGATGTCCTCGCGCTGCTTGCCCGTCTCCAGCTCGGCACCCTCCGGCAGCTCGATCTCGCAGATCACGCCGCGCACGGCTTTCTTTTCCAGTGCCTTCTTCGTCACATAGGTGGGCAGCCAGCCGGTGTTTTGCACGACCAGTCGTATACGATACGCCCCATCCCCCAGCGGCTTCACACTGGCCTCGTACAGCTCCAGCCGGGGGGAGATGAGCAGATGCCACACCAGCCAACCGGGGAACCGGGCGATCTCCTTCTCCAGAAGTGGTGGCGGGGGATTGCGGAACGCATATAGGACATTCCAACCACCCAGCTCGACCTTCCCCAACTGCGGGTGGTCAAACTCATACCAATCGATATACCCCTTTCCCTCGAGGACCTCATCACTCCATTTCAGAAGCTTCAGGTCATCCTCGACCGGGTGCTCCCGACGCCACTCGATGAACTTGTATTCCTTGATTCCCGCCTGGCGTTGTGGGCTCCAGATCTCCACCGTCCACGCGAACGCACCGACGTGGTCATACAGCCAGTCATCGAACACTCCCGTGATCACCTCTTTGGGGTGGTATCGGAAGTCATGGTATACGGAGACATTGGGATACCCGGTGATCTCGGTGCCTTTCTGCCCAATCTTCTGATACGTCCATAGATCCTCGGCTGGGAACGCCTCGTCGCTCTTGTCGCTGTATGGTCGGAGGATGACGCCGCTATATGTGTGGAAAGCCACACCGCCGGTGATGTTCGGATGGTCGACGATGAACTGTACGAGCGCCCGAACCTCCGGCTCCGACGTGGGATACGGGCCGGCGCCCTGCTGCTCGAACTCCTGTCGCCACCCCATTGGGAAGTTGCGGTTCAGGTCCAGCCCCTCCTTCTTCGGTTGAAGGGTGATCGTCACCCCGTCGTAATTCTTCAGCCGACCCTCTGGAAGCACGCGATAATACTGTCCCCCCGTCTCGGTGGGATCCCGCCGAATCAGCAGCCGGGGTTCTTCTGGGTAGACTTTCCAGGGGCCGTTGGGGTCGGGGATACGCATCATGAGCATCCGGCCATCGCCGTCGATGTCTTCCTCCGTCAGGTCCTCCAGGGGCTCCTCATCGTATGGGTACGGCCGTGTGCTGGACCGGATGATCTTCGGCTTGTCCGCCAGTGCCAACTCCGCCCCGTCTGGGTTCACCCGCGGGCAGATGTAGAACACGCGGGTGTCCAGGCAGCGCGTGATGTCCTCATCGACCCCATATTCGGTAACCAGCTTGTTGATCAAGTATAAACACGCGCTGGAAGGTGAGATCTCACTGGCGTGGATGTTACCATCTACCCATAGTGCGGGCTTCTCCTTATCCTCGCCCGTGGCGAAGTTCGTAACCGTGGCCACCCAGATATCGCGACCCTCGTAGCTCTTGCCGATACTCTCCACGCGCACGAGATGCGGGTACTCGGCCGCGTATCCTTTTACGATGCGCGTCAGATCCTCATAGCGATAGTAGGTGTCAAAGCGAACGTCAGGCATTGATCAACTCCTGTCTTGCTGGGATGTGATATGCTCGATGTTTAACCCTGGCTTCTGTCGGGAACGACCGAGACGCGGGGAGCGCGGATGCGAGAGGGAGCGTCCGCGCTCCCATCTCGAGCCATCGCGCTCACCGCGTCTCATTAGCAGTGAGCTTTTCGGCCCACCTTAGGAGATCACTCCGAGCTCCTTGCCCACGCGGGCGAACGCCTCCAGGCCGAAGTCGAGATCCTCGCGGGTGAGGGAGGCGGAGATCATCACCCGGATGCGCGCCGCACCCAGTGGCACGGTGGGGTAACCCAGCGCCATCGCGAACACGCCCTCCTCAAACAGGCGCTCGGAAAATCGCTTGGCCAGTGGGGCCTCGCCCAACATCACCGGCGTGATCGGCGTCTGCGATTGCCCTGTGTCGAAGCCCAGGCGCTGCATCTCCGATTTGAAGTAGCGCGTGTTCTCCCATAGCCTGTCGACCAGCTCCGTCGAGGACTCCAGGATGTCCACAGCGGCCAGGCAGGCGGCTGTGTCGGCCGGCGTTGTCGCGCTGGAGAAGAGGAACGGGCGGGCCTTCTGGCGCAGGTAGTCCACGATTCGCTTCTTGCCCGCGATCACACCGCCGACGACGCCGAACGCCTTGGACAGCGTGCCGATCTCCACGTCGAACTTGCCGTGCAGGCCGAAGTGGTCCACGATGCCGCGCCCGCCTCGGCCGAGCACTCCCTCGCCGTGGGCGTCGTCCACCATCGTCATCACACCGTACGATTCCGCTACTTCGTATAGCTTGTCCAATGGGGCGATGTCGCCGTCCATGCTGAACACGCCATCCGTGATCAGCAGGCCGCGTCGGTAGTTGGGCAGGTTCTCCTCGATCTTCCGGCGAGCATCATCGGGATCGCAGTGCTCGTAGACGATGATCTTGGCCCTTGACAGACGGCACCCATCGATGATCGAGGCGTGATTCAGCCGGTCGGAGAAGATCACATCCTCCCTGCCCACCAGTGCTGGAATGGCGGCCTGGTTCGCACAGAAACCGGACTGCACGAACAGGGCATCCTCGACCCCCTTGAACTGGGCCAGGCGACGCTCCAACTCGACGTGGAGCCGCTGGGTCCCCGCGATCGAGCGTACGGCTGCAGGCCCTACTCCCCATTCGTCGATAGCCTTCTTGGCCGCCTCTTTCAGCTTAGGATGATCAGCCAGGCCTAGATAGTTGTTCGTACATAGATTCAACACGCGCTTGCCGTCCACGACCATCCAGGAGCCCACGGGGGACTCTATCGTGCGGATGTTGATGTACAGGCCTTCCTGCTTCAGCCGGGCGATCTCTTCGTCGATGAAACTCAACTTATCGGATGTACTGTCACTCATCGGTAACACCTCCTCGTATTTTTGGTGGACTTTGGCAGAAGTCTCTATAGTCGGATGGGGAATCAGGGCGGCTTGGAAGCTCTCGTTGGGGACGAGTTTCTTAAGCCGGGTGGAAGCTTTGGCGACCCCATCCCCGGGGGACTAGTCAGGTACGGCGTCCGGGAAGAGCACGATCTTGCCACTCTGGCCGGATCGCATGACCTGGATAGCTTCCTCGAACTGCTCCATCGGATAACGATGCGTGATGATCGGGGATAAGTCCACCGCGCCAGACGACAGCAACGATCGGATACGATACCATGTGTCCCACACGCGGCGTCCTACGATGCCATGAATGGTGGCGCCCTTGAAGATCACGTGGTTGGCCAGGTCAAATGGAATGGGAGCGCTCGGCAGCCCCAGCATGGCGACCTCACCGCCATCCGCCAGCGCACGGAAGCCCTGATCGATGGCTGCTGCGGCCCCGGACATCTCCATCAGTACGTCAACGCCCTCTCCATTGGTGTGCGACATGATGAAGTCGACCACGTCAACTTCCGCCACATTGAGGGCATAATCGGCCCCCATTTTTCGGGCCAGGTCCAGCCGGTAGGAGCTGATGTCCGTCGCGAAGATCGTTCGGGCACCAGATGCCTTGACAACGCTGATCGCCATCAGCCCGACCGGGCCGCAGCCGGTGATCAGGACATTCTTCGTGGCAACCTCCGCGGCGAAGGCTGTATGCACCGCGTTGCCGAAGTTCTCTTGCAGCGAGGCGATCTCAAGCGGCATATCCGGCGGGTTCACCCAGATGTTCTCCACGGGTAGGACCACATATTCGGCGAAGCAGCCATCGCGGTCAACGCCGATGATCTGCGTGTTCTGGCATAGATGGCGGCGACCGGTTCGGCACTGGCGACACTGGCCGCAGGTGATGTGGCTCTCAGCGGACACATAGGCGCCCACCTCGACCTCGGTCACATCGGCGCCGCGTTCGACGACGGTGCCACAGAATTCATGCCCGACGATGATGGGGGGGCGGATGCGCTCTCGTGCCCACGGATCCCACGCATAGATGTGTAAATCTGTGCCGCAGATCGACATCGCTTTGATCTGGATCAGAACATCGCGGGGGCCGGGGTGGGGGATATCCACCAGGGTCATCTCGAACCCAGGCGTCTGGCCGGGTTTAATAATAGCGCGCATCTTCTCTGACATAGCGATCTTCTCCTTAGGAGCCCTCTCCGGTGAGGGTATTATGTAAGTTAAAGGAGGAATACAGCGCGATAGAGGCCGCGTGTCTCACAAGTATGGGATGCCTGGCGGTAGTATAGCACGCTGTAGTCGACGCTGCAATGATACGTGTTTCGAAGCAAGCTGACTGAGTGACGGTTCGCCGATACCGATGAATATGAGAACGCAGATGACGCTGATCTACGCAGATCCTCGCTGATCATCCGGATTTTATCTTTTCCGTCTGCGTAGATCGGCTTTTCCTGCGTCATCTGCGTTCACCCAAAGTGGTTACCTGGGTAACGAGGGTTTGCCCTGTTGTGGCGGAGATGCTAGAATAGCCACGTTGAGGATTGCTTCCGAGACGCGAGGCGTCAGCGGGGCGTCGGGAGATGGGGGGAGAGGATGCAACGTTGGCCACCGGATTGGCCCGACATCACGGATGAGCGCGTGCTGAACGCCATCGCCCGGGTGCCTCGCGCTGAGTTCGTCCCGCCCGATCTGCGCGAACACGCCTTCTCCGATTACCCGCTGCCTATCGGCTATGGCCAGACGATTTCCCAGCCTTATATCGTGGCGCTGATGACGCAGTTACTGCGGCTGAAACCGGACGATCGCGTCCTGGAGGTTGGCACAGGATCGGGCTATCAGACAGCCATCTTGGCTGAGCTGGCCCGCGAGGTGTACAGCGTGGAGGCGATTCGCTCGCTGGCCGAGGCCGCCCGGAGGCGTCTACGGCGGTTGGGGTATACGAATGTTCACATCCGCCACGGCGATGGTGCCCTGGGATGGCCGGAACATGCCCCTTACGACGCGATCATCGTCACGGCGGCGCCGGAGGAGCTCCCTCCCGCGTTGATCGATCAGCTGGCTGAAGGTGGGAGGATGGTTATCCCGCTAGGACCGGAATATGCGGAGCAGATGCTGTACCTGGTGGAGAAGCGTGGTGGCCGTGTGCTCCCGCGCCCTGTCGCTCCTGTGCGCTTCGTGCCACTGGTGAGCCCGGCTGTGGGCGCTTCTGCCGGGGAGGATATGGATGCCGATGATGTCGAAACGTGAGTTGCCTCATCGTATCGTTGTGACGGGGGCCCGAGGACAGTTGGGGCGTTCGCTGTGCGCTTTGTTGACCGACGCGGCGGTGTTGGCTATTGACGTAGACGAGGCGGATATCCGGGATGGCGATCAGGTTATCCCGCTAATCGCCGGCTTCCAACCCGATGTCGTGATCCATGCCGCTGCCTGGACGGATGTGGATGGGGCCGAGCGCGATCCTGACGCGGCGTATGCCGTCAACGCGGTGGGGACGCAGAACGTGGCTTTGGCCTGCCAGCGAGCAGGCGCGGCTATGGTCTATGTCAGCACAAATGAGGTGTTCGATGGACGGGCGTCTCGCCCGTACCGGGAGTGGGATCAACCCGCTCCCATCAGCGTGTATGCTCGTTCCAAGTGGGCCGGGGAGCGGATTGCCCAGATGCTCCTCAACCAGCTGTATATCGTCCGCACTGCCTGGGTCTATGCCCCAGGTGGGAATAACTTCCCCAGCAAGATCATCGCTGCAGCCGACCGGCTAGGAAGGCTGCGTGTGGTCGACGATGAGTTTGGCAATCCTACATATGCCCCAGACCTGGCGGCGGCCATCGTCCAGCTCATCAGCACGGGACGCTTCGGCATTTACCATCTGACGAATGAGGGCGTTTGCTCTCGGTACGAGTGGGCGCGCGAGGTCCTGCGCCTGAGCGGCCGCGAGCATATCCCTCTCACCCCTATTCCCTCCAGCGAATGGAAGCGGGCGGCTCAACCGCCGCTGCGGGCGATCCTGGCGAACACGGCCGCGGCCGCGTTGGGAATTCGCCTGCGCCCCTGGCGAGAGGCGTTGGTGGATTACTTCGGCGCCGATTCCCGGAAGTGATCTTGATTGGACACGCCATGACCGAGCGGCCCTTTGCTTCCGTGATCATCCCCAACTACAACGGAGAGCGATTCCTTCCGACCTGCCTCGATGCCCTGCGAGCGCAGGATTATCCGGCTGATCGATTCGAGGTCATCGTCGTGGACGATGCCAGTCGCGATGGGTCGCTGGCATTGTTGGAGCGGGTGTATCCCGAGGTTCGGGTGGTGGCCCTGTCGCGCAATCGGGGCCTGGCAGCCGCGTGTAACGCTGGGGCTGCCGTCGCCCGGGGGGACGCGTTGGTCATGCTCAACAACGATACGGAAGCTGAGCCCGGGTGGCTGGCCGCCCTGATGGATGTCCTGGCCACCCATCCGGAGGTCGGGGCTGTGGCTTCCAAGATGTTGCTGTTTGACCGGCGCGATGTCCTGCACTCGGCGGGGGATATGTATGGTCGTGATGGGATCCCTCGCAACCGCGGCGTGTGGGAGCGGGATGAGGGCCAGTATGATGCGGATCATCGTGTCTTTGGCGGTTGTGGGGGGGCTGTGGCCTACCGGCGGACGGCGTGGAATGAGGCAGGAGGCTTCGATGAGCAACTGTTCATGTACCTGGAGGACGTGGATTTAGCCTGGCGTCTGCGCCTGCTGGGCTGGGAGGCATGGTTTGCCCCAGAGGCGCGCGTCTATCACCATCTGAGCGCTACAGGCGGCGGTGTCCTGGCCAGCTACTATACTGGTCGGAACACGTTGTGGGTATTGATGCGGGATGTACCAGGCCCCATCTTGCGCCGTCACTGGCCTGTCATGTTGCGCGCTCAACTTCGTATTGCCTGGGATGCCCTGCGCGCTTGGCGTGGTGAAGCCGCCCGCGCCCGCCTGCGCGGTCAGATCGCTGGCCTGCTCGGGGCGCCGCGCATGTTGGCTCAACGCGGCGGGCTTCAGGCGCGGCGTCGCGTCCCCGTTCGGTCGCTAGAGGAGCTGTTGGTGTGACTTTCGGCGGTGGGGTGCACTAGAGAGGGAATATGTGATGAGAGTACGGCGTCTGGTCCTGTTGCTTGGGCTGATGGTCCTGTTGGCGGGTTGTGGCCGCTTGGCGGCTCCTATCGTTATCGAATGGTCAACGGAGACGGAGGTCAACACGGTAGGATTCAATCTGTATCGCGCGGAGTCGCCGGATGGCCCCTTTGAGCGTATCAACAAGGAACTCATCCCGGCGTCCCCCGACCCGTTGGCAGGCGGGCATTACGTCTACACGGATACCCAGGTCATCGCTGGTCGTACATATTACTATGAGCTGGAGGACGTGGAATCCGACGGTAACACGACGCGTCATGGCCCGATCGTGGTCAGGGCGCAGATGCGGTGGCCGCGCTGGATGTGGGCGATCGTGGGTGTGGCTCTAGCGTTAGTGGTGGCCCTGTGGCGCTCTCTCCGGCGCCAGGCCTGAGGCCGGGTCACTGTTCCCCTGCTCCCTCGGCGAGCGCCTGGCGCAGGTGTTCTATCCACTCAGCGTCGGGCATGTCCCCGACGGGAACCTCGATGGATGTCCATCCCGCTGGTAGTCCCTCTTCCCTTTCCTGTTGTCCGGGTATCGTGAGGGCGATGCCGCCCGTCCCGCGCGGCACGGCGATGGGGATGCGGTAGGTTCTTCGCGCCTCTTGGACAATGTATTCCCGCTCGGCCTCGATGCCGTGGGCTTTTAACTCCTTCCACAACCGCTCCTGCACCGGGTTGCCCATCCACAGATCGTTGATCTCCGTCGCGTTCAGCAGGCGGGATAGCGTCGTTGGAATGAAGGTGATCCGGCGCAGCCGTCGGCTGGGGATGGGGCGCGGCAGGCGTTGCAGGGGGCCAATCTCGATCTTGTAATATCGGTCGCGAGCGCGCGGGTGATCGGCTTCATCCGGCAACAGCTCCGCGCGGGTGACGATGCGGTAGCCCCGGATTGGGGCGTAGTAGTGGATGGCCCACGCTTCCTCGCCGAAGATGCGGGTCTGGTAGAATGCCAGATACTCAGCCGCGACCATGCGAGGTGCCCGGGACACCGGGATGCGGTACCAGTGTGCATCCCGCGCCAGGGCGAAGTCGCGCGGGTTGTTCATGATGGCCACCAGGACGCGAGCCTCTTCTTCGTCCTCTTCCTCTGTGGGCCAGACTATGTATGGTTCGGTGGGTTCGGCTGCCTGTTTGGTGGAAAGCTCGAATCGCGTCGCTAGCTCTGGTGCGTGGCGCTTCAGGTCGCTTTGCAATTGCAGAACGGCCAGATCGCGTGCCTGGGCTTCCAGCATGATGTCGAATGTTCTCAGCCCCTCTGCCATTCGCAGGAAGTGGATGAATTCGAATGGGTTGGCGTAGTCTGCGTGCTGGGTCCATCGCGGGGGCTGGATCCGGACCCCCGTAGCCGTCTTCACGCGGCGCAACTCCGTGCGAGGCGATGCGAAATGGATCTTGGGGCGCACGTTCATTGGCCATGTGTTCAAGGCCATGTCCAGCGCCTCGGTTAGTGGAATGTGGTCCGGGTTGTGGTTCAGGTGATGGAGGTAATCGAGGACGACAGGAACCCCAGTGCGTTGGTGGATGTGGTATACGTCTGCCAGCGAGAAGAGGGTGTCGTCGTTTTCCAGGGCCAACCTGCGTCGCGTGATCGTCGGGAGCATGTGGTAACGTTCGACCCAGCGGGCCATCGCCGCGTCGTGGTCATCGTAGACGCCTCCCACATGGACGACGAGCACGGCTTCTGCCCCTAGTCCCATAGCGTCCAGCATACGCGCCAGGCCGGTCAAGTATCGCACCGAGCGGTTGGCCAGGTCCTCGTCCGGCGCGTTGAGCACGATATATGCGTGGGGGTGGAAAGAGAGACGGATGTCCAGTCGGGCGGCCATCTCGCCTACGAAGGCCAGTTCAGCCGTGCACTCATCGATCTGGTGGGCGAATTGAGGAAGGTCAGGGTGGGCCAGGTACGGGGCCAGATCGGCGGCCATGCGGTACATATGTAACCCTTTGCGGGCCAGGTATTCCAGGATATCACGCAAGTAGGCCAGACTGACGCTGAGATGAGGACGTTTCTCCCAACGCCGGGCGTCGTGGGACCTCAGCCCTGCCTGCCCGAACACTCTCACTGGAAAGCCAAGGCGCATTGGATCATTCCCCTCCATAGCTCCACGTTGGGATTGTTCGGGAACTGTATGGTTCACTAATCCCATTATCCATGTATCCAGTCACCAGAGACTCCCGAGAAAACGCGATGTCTTAGGTGGTGGTGGTCTGGGTTTGCCCGATTTTTCGGGTGGTGGTATAATTTTTTTGGCTTTTTCGGAAACCTCTCTTTTCTTCAGTTAGGCCGAAGGGTATATCGGATGATGAAGCTAACTGGCCGTCAGAAAGCGTTTCTCAGCAATTTCCTTGACATCTACCGGGAAGCGAATGAGCCATTGCATTATACTACCGTTGCCGAGCGGTTGGGCGTGGGTAAGATCACCGCGTATGATATGCTGCGCCTGCTAGAGGAAAAAGGCTTGGTCATATCAGAGTATGTCTTACCCACCGATCGGAGTGCGGGGCGCTCCAGTATTGTCTTCCGCCCCACACCTAAGGCTCACGAACTAATGGCACAGTTGGCAGGTGAGGATTGGGAACAAGCGGAATGGCAAGAGGTGAAGGAGCAGATTCTACAGGCGTTGCGGGCGGGAAAGGGAGGTGACTATCAGGAATTGCTTGACGAGATCTTGTTACGCCTTGAGGAACAGAAGTCTCCACTGCTTGCCGCTGCCGAGATGGTGACCGCCATGATCCTCAGTTTGAATCAACTGACGAGAGACGCTGAGGCAAGCGGCCTGAGCGAACATCTGCGGGCTCTTGGCTTTCCGGGCGAGATGGGGCTCAATGCACTGGCCGGCTTGACCGTAGGCCTCTCTTTCGTAGAACGAGCCAACCGTCGCCTCATCGCTCGACTAGTCAGCCAGGTACAGCGGTATCAGGAAAACCTGGCCCGCCTCAGTGCTGAGAACAAGCGGCGTCTATCCGAATTCGCGCAGGAGGCATGGAAGATCCTAAGGGTGTAGGTTAGGATTGCCTCCTCTTTTTTGTCAAATTGTTTCGTTTTGTTCGGATATTCTAGAAATTTCGGAGATCCAAATGGGGTGGAAAACACGTCTGGCCGGCACGTTCATTAGAATGCTTGATATGGACGAACTGTGGGAGCTCAGCGGGGAGGCTATTCAGTGTATGCAAACCCAGCTTACCCCAGCAGAGCGCGTGGCCTATCTACAGGCATTTGTGGAGGCTCACGCGGAGGGGTTGCTCTCTGGAATGGGGCGTGAGGAGCGAGCCCGGCTGATGAACGGGCTACTACCGTTCGTGGTCCGGGAATTTCCCCTTGGCGATCTGGACATTCTGGGCGTGTTCGCTCAGAAGGATGCACCTTCCGAGGAAGACAAGGAGGTATTGTAATGGTGGGTTTTCCCAACATCGGGCCCGTAGAGCTGGTTCTGATCCTGGCGATCGCTCTGATCGTCCTTGGGCCAGGAAAGCTCTCAGAACTGGGAGGTTCTTTGGGTCGAACGTTGCGAGAGTTCCGCAACGCTTCGCAGGGGATTCGGGAAGAAGATCCTTCATCCTCTCATGTGTCGCAGGGAAAGGAGTAGCTTGTAATGGGAATGACGGAACCATGTCCGTTCCTGGAACCAATGCAGCGGCCGGCCGAAGGGCACACCCATGGCTGCAAAGCGGGGTTGAACTTCTACTCTGTTGGCCCTGGATATGCTTTATGCCGTACCTGTCCGGTGCCGAAGTTGGTTAGCGAGCCAATTTGTGAGCACCTGGTGGTGTATACCCGGTTGCGGACGGATGCTGGTGGCCGCCGTTACATCGAGGCAGAGCTAGATTGCGATCTCTCAGCAGAGATGTCGGCGACTGGCGAACGATGTGAGAGCTGTCCGTTATCACGCGCGGAGGATGGATATCCGCTCATCATTGACTGTCTCTCTAGGTCCTCGATTATCGGCTAATGGAGGTCGGAGACATGATGTTTGTCTCGGTGGTGATTCCAGCCTTCAACGAGGAAAAGTACCTGGGAGCGTGCTTGTATGCCCTGCGCAGACAGACCTATCCGGCCAATCATTATGAGGTGATCGTGGTGAATAACGCCAGCATCGATGCCACAGCCACGATAGCCTGGCGTTATGGGGCCCGTGTGGTATGGGAGCCTCGGCGAGGCATCCCTCGAGCCCGTCAAGCCGGCTTCCAGGCTGCCCGAGGCGAGATCATCGCCAGCACTGATGCAGACACGGTGGTGCCTCCTGATTGGATCGAGCGTATTGTCACCAATTTCCAGGCGCATCCAGAGTGGGGTGGGCTCTACGGCCCTGTCTACTGGCCTGAGGGGCGGTTGCACGAACGGCTCATCATGCGCTATCCGGTTACGTGGATGTTAGCGTTGAGCAACCGCCTGGGACGAAGTTACTGGATTGGCAGTAACTTCGCCGTGAGGCGGGATCCCTTTTGGCAGGTAGGCGGCTTTAACGAGGCCTGGGAATGTGGCGAGGATGGTGATCTGTCCCTGCGCATGAGTCGGATCACCAGGATCGGCTTTGACCCGAAGCTGGCCGTGTACAGCTCCAATCGACGGGCTCGGGAGGGCGCGTGGCCACTGCTTCGACGCGCCCTAGTGAACCGCTATCGCACCATGATCCTCCAGCAGACGCCGCTGCTACCGCCAGCTATCCGATAAGGGGGCTAACTATGTCCCGTGTCGTCATTACTGGCCTGGG
>JAGHDS010000369.1 GCA_021159845.1 Anaerolineae bacterium | reverse complement strand
GCTCCAGTGTGTCCACAACCTGTGTCGCGGATAAACCGATCAACGCTGGTATCTCCGCGCCCGGCTTCAGCGGCGGGATCGCCTGGGCGCAGAAAACCAAGCCAAGGAAGGGCACAGCCGTCGCTCCAGGACCTCTTCGCGCGGATAGATCGAAGTGGTCTCGCCAGATGAACCACGGCCGTACCGGCTCATCCCAGAGGAGATCCAGGGGGCGGAACTGGCCATCGGGCAGACATTCGTAAGTGACATCCGCGCTCTTCACCTCAATCTGACAACCGGCCTCCTCCCACGCCTCACGGGCCACCGTCTCGCCCCACGTTTCGCCGGGGTCCTGGTGCCCACCGATGCCGATATAACGCAGGTCCCAACGATCATCCCGGCGAGTCCACTGGAACTTCGGCTCCACCCCGAACAGGTAGAACCCCCTATACCTCAAGACCAGCCCGGAGGTAACCTCTCCGCCTGGCTCCACGAGATCTACCAAGCGAACACTCATAACACCAACTCAATAATAGCTGCTTGTCGTGATATAGAAGTCCTTATACTTCCCAGTGGGCTCCTCATATCGGACCTCCACATTCTCCACCGCGGCCCCTTCAGGTCCCCGCCAACACCACTGCACGATCCGCTCGACATCCCTCTCATCCCCCTCGAACACAGCCTCGACCCGTCCATCCCACAGGTTGCGCACCCACCCGGTTAAGCCCCACTGCCGCGCCAGGCGCTGCGTGTCCGCGCGAAAGAACACGCCCTGGACGTGGCCAGAGATATACACGTGGGCCCTCTTAGCCGGCATCCCAGGCCTCTCCCCTTTGGCGGATCGTCGGCTGCATAACCCCCGCCGCAGCCGACGGATCATCTCCGAAAACAGCGCAGCCGCTCCGCTCATTTAGCCTTTGGCCCAAAGATAGGTCGACTATCATGCTTCCACCGGACACTTATAAAACAATGGCAGCGCGACTCTTTCGTATCCTACCTATCGCGATCCTAGGCCAACTCGTGCGCCAGGTCCTCCAACGCTCGTCGCGGCCTGGGCTCGGGCGATTCGGCGGGATAGCCGATCGGCAGAATAGCAACGGGATGCAAGCTGCCCGGCAAATCCAGTGCTCGGATCACAGCATCGTCGTCGAAGGCACCCACCCAGACGGTCCCCAGTCCCAGAGCGACGGCCGCCAGTTGAGCGTAAGCACAGGCGATCGTGGCATCCTGCAGGCAATAAAGCCGCTCGCCGCGCTGGCCATACTTGACGGCCGAGCGAGCCGCATTCGTGCAGAAGACTAGAACGACAGGAGCCTGGGCCACGTACTCTTGCCCGAAGCTCGCCTCAGATAACGCACGACGTCGCCCTGCGTCGCGCACGAGGAAGATCTCGTAAGCCTGCAGATTACCCGCCGACGGGGCGGCGTTCACAGCCTCCAAGATGCGCTGTAACGCGGCCTCCGGCACCGGCCGATCCTGGTACGCCCGTATCGAGCGACGTTGCCGAATACAATCGAATACATTCATCCGTTCCCCCCTCTAGGTCTGCCACTGTATCCGCTCTCAGCCGAATCCCGGCTACCGGGCACCCCGCACATGGGAGCACGGGGCAATGCCATTCCTACACCATAAGGGCGCCGGACAACAGCTTTCCCCCTCAAGGCCACCGCCGGCCCCTTCCAAATTATCCGGTAGCCGACGTCCGCCCGAGCAGTCTCACATCTTATAGCCGATCTGCCGCAGGAGATTCTTGCGCCAGGCGACATCCTCTTCAGTCTCCACCCCCTTCGTCTTCACGCCATCGATCACCCCCAAAATGCCTCGCCCTTGCTCCGTCTCGGCGATGATCACCTCCACCGGGTTGGCAGTCGCACAGAAGATGCGACACACCTCTGGCACCATCTTGATGGCGTTCAGCACATTGATCGGATAGAAGTTCCGCATGAAGATGATGAAGCTATGGCCAGCCGCCAGGGCCAGTGCGTTCTTCTTAGCCAGCTCCACCAACTCGTCATCCGTGCCGGCCGCGCGCACCAACGCCGGGCCGGACGACTCGCAGAAGGCCAGCCCAAACTGCGCCCCGGGCACTGTGCCCACGATCGCCTCGTAGAGGTCCTCAACGGTCTTGATGAAATGGCTTTGCCCCAGGATGAAATTCATCTCCTCCGGCTTCTCAATGCGCACGGTCTTAAGTTCCATAAATCGCCTCCCATGTAAAAGATGAAAGCCAGGGGAAGTGATCTCCCCAACTGTTCTCCCATTTTAGCATAAAAGATGGCCAAACGGAATTAACCGCCTGGTATGAGTTTTCCCCGGGCCCTGCAGCCTGTCGTAAGATCACGTCGCGGCCGAGCACCGCCACCGTGCGTAGACCCAGGCGTCTACCGATAGCCCAGCGATGGCCCCCGGGAAGAAACCCGGCTTCTCGGAAAAGCTGGTTTCTCTCCCCAGAGTCATCCGAGCGTTCCCCTCAGCACCTGCGCTTGCATCCCACCACCCGTTCGAAATGCACCCCGCCGCGCCTTCAGTTTGACAAACGAGCGCTCGGACGATACCCTTTTCAATGATGGCTTACATGGACTTGATCGCACTGGCATCACAACTCAGGACCAGGTGGATGGCGCATCCGCTTGTCTACGTGCCACGACTTACATCCACGCAAACCCTGACCGCGCGATTGGCCGAGTCCGGCTGGCCGGAGGGCACGACGGCGTTAGCCGAAGAGCAAACAGCCGGGCGCGGGCGGCTGGGACGTTCCTGGTGGACTCCTCCCGGCCAGGCGTTACTGTGCTCCATACTGCTAAGGCCGGCCATCCCTCCCCGACAGGCCCAACAGCTAACGATGGTTGCCGCTGTCGCGGCGGCCGAAGCCATCGAGGCCACGTGTGATACCCCCACAGCGATCAAGTGGCCCAACGATCTATATGTGCAAGGCCGCAAAGTGGGCGGCATCTTAACGGAGACCAGGCTTTCCATACGTGGAGACGTGCTGGAGCAGGCGGTCGTGGGTATCGGGATCAACGTAGCCGTGGATTTCTCATCACAGCCCGAGCTACAACACACCGCCATTTCACTCCATGCCGCGGCCGGCCGGGAGGTAAGCCGGATCGCGCTGTTCACCCACTTGGCGGAGCGCCTGGAGCGCCGCTACGAAGAATTGCTGGCCGGCCGGTCATGCCAAGACATCTGGAGCAGCCGACTCCTGTGGATTGGAGAGGAGGTTAAGGTCATCACACCGGAGGAGACGGTAGTTGGAATCGCCGTGGGTGTTGAGGAAACGACGGGAGCACTGCTCGTTCGAACGTCCGATGGGATCAAGACCTTCCAGGCAGGCGATGTTGTGTTACACCGCCAACACTAAGCTGAGCTAACACCCACCCCGGGGACAACAAGCGGGGAAGAGGAAGACCCCTCTTCCCCGCTTTGTCCTCCAACGCCGGGACCAGCCCGCTGAACTACACTACTTCTTCATCTCCGCGAGCTGATCGGCCAAGATGTCGTTGGCCTCTTTCGTCAACTGATCCAACGTGCTCTTCACATCGGCGCCGTTGGCAATCGCTGCCATAGCGTCTCCAACCTTATCGCGCACGAAATCATAGCCCGGGACCGGCGGCTCAAACTTGCCGTAGGGGAGCAAGTCGAACGCCGTCTTATAGGCCGGGTTCTCCTTGAAGTATTCGGCCAGACCTTCCGCCACGCTCTTGCGAACCGGGAAGTAATTGCTGACCTTGGCCCATTTCGCCTGGACTTCGGGGCTGGTGAAGTACTTGACGAACAGCCAGGCGGCCAGCTCACGCTCCGGTGTCGTCTTGGGAATGCTGACGCTGGCGCCGTAGATGTTCATGACGGGCTCCGTCGTGGTGTGCGGGATGGCAGCCACGCTCCAGTTGAATTGGGCGCCCTTATCCACGGCCGCCCGATAGTAAGGCAGGCCGGAGCTGGACCCCACAGTGAAGAGGAGTCGCCCAGCGCCAAAGTCCGTCTGGTCACCGTAGCGCTCGGTTACGATCGTGGCACAGCCGCTCTTGAACAGGTCCTGGATGAAGGACATCGCTGCCACGGCGGCCTCATTATTGTATGAGTACCTGTTGTGCTCATAGTCGAAGACATCCCCGCCAAAGGCAAACGTCCAGCTTGCGAACCGCGAGGCGTCAATGCTGAGCTCATATCCCATGCTACCTTCCGATGTCGCCTTGCTGAACGGCTGCTTGGCCGCCTTGCAAGCCATCTCCTTGAACTCGGCAGGCGTCGTCGGCGGTCCGTCGTATCCCAGCTCTTTCAACCAGTCGGCGTTGTAGTACATAACCTCCATAGATCGGTTCGGTGGGAAGCCAAGCCGGGCATTACCAAACGTGGGGAAGACATCCTGCTTGAAGAAGGCAGGGAAGAAATCGGCCTTCTCGGCATCCGTCAGTCCCCACTTTGGGCTATTCACCAGCGGGTTCATATCGATTAAGGCATCCGCCAACTGGTAAGTCGCGGCCTGGTTCTGATAGGCTACGACGAGGTCAGGGGCATCTTCCGTGTTCAGGACAGCAAGCATTTTATTGAAGATGTCGCCATAGCTGCCCTGATACTCGGCAGATACGGTAATGCCATATTCGTTCGTCTCGTTGAACTTCTGGACGATCTCCTGCAACGCCTTCTCCCGCTGCCGGGAGTGTTGGTGCCAGAACACGATGCTCTGGCCAGAAGGATCGACCTCCTCCCAATTGACCTTGCCCGTAGTTGGAGCCACCTTCTCAGCCGCTGGCTTCTCCGCGGGTGCTTGCTTAGGCGCCTGAGTCGGAGCCGGCGTCGCTGGAGCGCACGCAGTGATGATCAACATGGCTGCTATGAGAACAGTCGCCAACAGCGTGTACTTACTCCTCATCTCCTCACTCCTTTCGCATCGGTTAGATTAGCCGCCACCGATTGGTTCAGACCAGCCCAGCTCGATACTCGACATTAGACGCGCACGATCACCTCCTCTCGTGAATGGTTGTTACATGGCTCAAGTCCAGGGTCTATCCCTTCAACCCCGACGTAGCGATGCCCTCCGTGAACTCTCTCTGGGTCAGAAAATAGAGGATTAAAACCGGGGTGATGGTGATCACCGCGCCGGCCATCTGAAGATGCGTCTCCGGCCCTGCCTCCGTCACGAAGCTCCACAGCCCCACCATCAACGGCCGCCATGTATCGCGTGTGGTAATCAGCAGCGGCCATAGGAAAGCATTCCAGGAGCCGATGAAGGCAAAGATCAACACGGTCAACACGGCGGCCTTGCTAATGGGCAATACGATCTGCACCAGAAAACGCAAATGATTGGCGCCATCGATGCGGGCAGCGTCCCAGAGCTCCCAGGGGATTTGGGCGAAGAACTGACGCAGCAAGAAGATACTAAACGCGTTCGCCATGAAGGGGACTGTCAATCCAGGTAAGCTGTTCAGCCAAGAGCCGCCCGGCAGCGGGATGATGCTTCCCCGGATGATCAAGAAATTAGGGATCATCGTCACGGAGTCCGGGATCATCATCGTGCTCAATAAGATAGCGAAGATCGTCTCCCGCCCCCAGAAGTGGATACGAGCAAACGCGTACCCGGCCAGCGTCGAGGTCACCAGCAAACCACTCACCGTCGTGAGCGTGATGATCACGCTATTGACAAAGTACTTGGCGAACTTGGCCTCTGTCCACGCCTCAATGTAGTTGCTGAACTGGGGTTGCCTGGGCAGCCACTGACGGTTGATCGTCTCACCCAGAGTCATCAGCGAGGTCGAGGCCATCCAAAAGAAGGGAACGATGGCAATCACAGCCCCCAGGATCAAAATGGCATATAATACCAATCGCATCGGCCGCACGCGGATATGATGTGACTGTGGGGCAGCAACCAGATGTCCCTGCCCTCTCGCCTCTCCGAGGACCCGACCGGTGTCAGCCATAGAAGACCCTCTCACCAAAGACCTTATTCTGGACCAACGTCAGGGACAGGATCACAAGGAAAAGCAGGAACGCCTCGGCAGTAGCGTACCCGTACTTATTGGCCTTATAGAACGTATCGAAGATGGTAACGCTGGCCGTGTCCACCGTGCCCAACGCCGATGGCATCCGCATCACGTAGATGTGGTTGAAGGCCTTGAAAGTGCCGATAAAGGCGATCAACGACAGGTAGAAGGTGATGGGGGAGAGGAGCGGGAGTGTGATGTGCCGGAACAACTGCCATTCGTTTGCCCCATCGATCTCGGCAGCCTCGTACAGTTCCCGGGGAATCGAGCCAAGCCCGGCTAAGAAGATCACCGTGTTATAGCCCACGTAAGTCCACACCCCAAATAGGATGATCGAGACTAAAGCCATGCTGGGGCCGGCGAAGAAGCCGTGTACGTTCCACCCCAGTACGACCTGGAGGAAGGGGCGGGGTTCGAAGAGCCATTTATAGGGTCCCACCCCGATCACCCGAAGAAGCTGGTTGGCCAGGGACGTGTCTCGAGGGTTGAAGATCGTGCGGAAGACCACGGCTGTAGCCACAACCGGCGTGATATACGGCAAGAAATAGAACATCCGGAAAACTTCTTGCCCGCGGATCTGCTGAAAGAGAATGTAAGCCAAGACGAGAGCTATGGCGATCTCGGCAGGAACCGTGCCCAAGGCATAGTAGAGGGTGATGCGCAAGGAGTTGAGGAAATCCTGGTCTCCGGCGGCGAACATCCGTCCCCACCCCTTGGAGACCAAAGCGCTAGCTAGCGCCACAATGAGGAGAGCGCTAGCTCGGGCCGGCCACCTGTTCCCTTCCCGAGATCGTGAGTGGTTTCCCCCCCTCCATACATAGTAGGCCAGGACCAGCATCATCACGCCGATGACAAAAATAAGGGCGCCTTCCCAGTCGCCAATCGCCTTCTGGTAGTTGGCGATGCCGATGAAGTCGCCCTTACGTACTCGCCAATGATGCAGGCTCATG
>JAGHDS010000219.1 GCA_021159845.1 Anaerolineae bacterium | reverse complement strand
CATGCACACGGTGCCACTGCTGGTCAGCCTCCTTGTGGGGGCAATCCTCGGGTTAGTCACCTGGGAGCGCTTGCGGACCCGCCGGCACGGGGTCGGCAGGGTGCTGATGGAGACGCGAGACGAGCTTCTCATAGGGTTGTTGATATTGGCTGCCCTTGCTGTGGGGGTGTTTGTAACGTATATTCTGCTTGTCGCCGGCTCGTGAGGGGGAGGGCATCATGCAATCGCGACAGCCGCAAGATCAAAATCCACCAACGCCTAGCGCTGTGCATTGGGCTTGGTGGGTGCTCTTGCTCGCGTTAGTAGCATGGAACATCTGGCTCTTCCGGCCGGTGCATAAGCCAGCCGCACACATTCCCTATAGCGCCTTCGTAGCGCAAGTACGCGCGGATAACGTGAACAGCGTGCGCATTGCCGGGGACACCATCACCGGCCAGTTCGTACAGCCGATCGCGTGGCCGCAGCCTACGCCTGGCACCACCCCGACGAAGACGTCATCTGGGCGTCCAACACCTGGTAATGCGGCTACATATACGAGCTTTTCTACGAACTTCCCCCAGGATATAGGCGACCCTGGGTTGATGGCCCTACTGGAGCAGCACCGAGTTGTTGTAGATGTGGCGCCGCCTCCCAGCCCCCTACTTGCGATGGTCCTGTCTAATGGCTTACCGTTGCTTCTGTTGGTCCTGCTCATGGTATGGATGGGGCGGCAAATGGCCAAAGGACAGACGGGTGCCTTCAGCTTTGGCCGTAGCAAGGCACGACAGTACACAGGGGCTCAAACGGGTGTGACCTTTGATGATGTCGCTGGGGCCGACGAGGCCAAGGAAGAGCTTCAGGAGGTCGTTGATTTCCTGCGTAATCCACAGAAGTATCACATGCTGGGGGCGAGGATTCCCTGCGGCATTTTGCTCGTTGGTCCGCCCGGTACGGGCAAGACCTTGATGGCCAAGGCGGTGGCCGGAGAGGCGGATGTCCCGTTCTTCAGCCTCAGCGCCTCGGAGTTCGTGGAGATGTTCGTCGGGGTAGGCGCCAGCCGGGTGCGCGATCTCTTCAAGCAGGCCAAAGAGGCGACCCCGTCGATTGTCTTCATCGACGAGCTGGACGCTGTCGGGCGGCGTCGTGGGGCTGGCCTGGGCGCCGTCAACGATGAGCGCGAGCAGACGCTCAACCAGTTGCTGGTCGAGATGGACGGATTCGACGAGCGGCATGAGGTCATCGTCCTGGCGGCGACGAATCGGCCGGATGTGCTTGATCCAGCTTTGTTACGCCCCGGGCGGTTTGACCGTCAGGTCGTTGTGGGGTTGCCCGACCGTCGGGGGCGCGAGGGCATCTTGCGCATTCATACGCGCGAGATGCCGTTGGCATCGGATGTCGATCTGGGCCTCCTGGCGCGGACTACGACTGGCTTCAGTGGGGCTGATCTGGCGAACTTGTGCAATGAGGCGGCTCTCATCACCGCTCGCGCCCATCGCGATCAGGTGACGATGGCCGACTTCGAGGAGGCGGTGGACAAGGTGTTGCTTGGCGGCGTGCGACCTATGTTGCTCGACGCTCGTGAGCGCCGCGTGGTTGCTTACCATGAGGCAGGCCACGCGCTGGTCGCCTGGCTCACCCCGGCGGCCGATCCGGTCCAAAAGGTGACCATCATTCCGCGCGGGCGGGCTTTGGGCGTGACGGAGCAGCTTCCCAGCGAGGATCACTACAATTACAGCCGTGAGTACCTGCTGGCCCGGCTAACGGTCATGCTCGGCGGTCGTACGGCTGAGGAGATCACCATTGGGGATGTCACCACCGGCGCGGAGAATGACCTGGTCGAGGCCACTAAGCTGGCTCGCCGCATGGTCACCCGCTGGGGGATGGGAAATCTGGGATTGGTGGCCTTCCAGGCGGAAGAGGAGCAACCCTTCCTGGGATGTGAGCTGGCGCAAGGCCGTGACTACAGCGAGAGCACGGCTGCTCATATCGACCGCGACGTCCAGCGGTTGTTGGAGGAGCGCCACGAGGCCGCGAGACAACTGCTCTTGAACGCTCGTGAGCTCCTGGATCGACTGGCGGAAGCTCTCCTTAAAGAGGAGACCGTCGAGCAAGCAGAGCTGGTTCAGATATTGGGACCGCGGCCGGAGGAGGCTGGAGAGGTGGTGCATAATGAGTGAGCACCGGCGTAAAGTAGGTTGGATGCGGCGTTTCATACACTGGCTGTTTGGCACGCCCTTTGAGGAACTGCCGCCGGAGTTTGGCGACCCGGTTCCGCCGGAATTGCAGGTCTTCGAGGCGGAGGCGGAGGAAGCGCGACATCATGTTGTCGAAGAGGTTATCCAAGGCTCCCCGCCTGCCGAGCAGACGAAGCCTGTGCGGCAGGATGAATCCTTGGAGCGCGAGTGAGCAATAACAAACACAAGTCAAGGAGGGTATGAAAAATGAGACGATACACCTGGCTACTCATCGCTGTTGTGATGTCGCTGGCATTGGTGGGATGTACTTTGCCAGCCGAGATGCCACATAAGGCTGCTCCCACCCCGGTTCCAACGGCAACGGCGGCCGCGCCAGCTACGGTGGAGGAGGCAGAGCCCGCTGAGACCGCTCCTACGCCGGGGACGTTGGCGGCAATGGAAGGCACCTTGGAGCGTATTTACGCACAGGTGAACCCGTCTGTGGTCAACATTGGCATCGTGCAAAAGCGAAAGGTTATGGTCCCGATCATCCCAGAGATTCCCGGTTTCCCGTTCTGGGGGCCAGGGGTGCCTAAGACGCCGCGTGAATACTATCGGCGAGGATTGGGCTCGGGCTTCGTGTGGGATAAGCAGGGGCATATCGTGACGAACAACCATGTGGTCGCGGGAGCGGACAAGATCACCGTCACCTTCCATGATGGCACCACGGTGCCGGGCAAAGTCGTGGGCACGGACCCCGACAGTGACCTGGCCGTTGTGAAGGTGGATGTGCCCGCCGATCAACTGCATCCCGTTCAGATCGCCGATTCGACTCAGGTCAAAGTCGGCCAGCTGGCTATCGCCATTGGTAACCCCTTCGGCTTGCAGGGGACGATGACACAGGGAATCGTTAGCGCTCTTGGTCGGCTCCTGCCGGTGGGCGAGGGCGGTTCTCAAGGGCCGAGGTATACGATCCCGGATGTGATCCAGACGGATGCGCCGATTCTG
>JAGHDS010000014.1 GCA_021159845.1 Anaerolineae bacterium | reverse complement strand
CGTCCCACGGGAACTGTTCGAACTCTTCCCATGAACCGATGAGCCCCCGGCTCTCGTCGACCCATTCTCGCTCATCGCGAGCGAGCACGGCGGTATCACTTGTGCGCCGTCGCCGAGGTGCAGGATGGTTCACCCAAACGCACCATGTGGGCACATAGTCGTACCCCAGCCGGTAATATATCGTAACTAGTCGCTCGACATATTCCTTAGGCGGAATAACCTCGTCTCGCGAATTCCAAGGGGTCCATGTTTGGCCTAGATATTGTTCCGTGATAGCTTGCAGAACTTCTTGATCTATGCCAAGCTCGGCCAGGTAAACCCGGCGGGGCTCCATCTCCCCCTCTAGGACCTTCCTCATCTCAGCGAAGTCAGGAGTTGGATTTTTAAGCAACAAGTCGTCCATATTTTCTCTCCTCGCTCTCGAGACCCTGGGTGGGGTTTCCCTTCCGTTCAATTCGAACTTCCAGGGCGCGTCCGATGAAGTGATCTTGAGGATTCGTCCGATTCGCCCGGAGGCTGGCCTGAAGTAAGTTGCATGGCAGCCAGCATCACTTGTGCTACCGTGAGGTAGCAATCTTCAATATGTATTGTGATGTCTCCGCTGATTTCTGTCAAGGCCTGGAGAGGAAAAAACTCAGTATTCACTATGATCGCGGCGAGACTTTCCGCGGATGGTTCTGTACTTAGTTCACCTCAGCTCCCAGCTATTGATTTACACGAGACCCTGGCTGCTTCGAAAATAGAATCGGTGAACGCTGATGACGCAGAAGAAGCCGATCTACGCAGATGAAAGGGCAAAATCGAGATGGTCCGTGAGGATCTGCGTACATCAGCGTCATCTGCGTTCTTATGCTCATCGGCATCGACCGTCCATTTTCATCGTTATGCGGTGTGCAACTGCTCATGGCGACTGTTCTGCAGCTAGGGACCTGCATAGCCCTAACGTACCCCTGACAGTCGTACATGCGCATCGGTATAGGGAAGCGATACGAGTTATAATATAGCATGGAAATGATGATCGGTATAATGCATTCGCCCCAGTTTATTTGCACATGGCTTGGAGGAACTGGGAAAACATGGACAATACGACATGGTCCCGAGTTGCGTAGTGATGAGGAGGGCATTCGCGATGTCCCGCTGGTTCTACATTATCAGCGGAGCAACGTTGATCATCATTCCCGTCGTGGCACTCACCGCGCCCCAAGGGCTCCTGCGCGAGTTGTTGCTCATGGCTGTAGCGGAAGGCATCCTGCACACGCACTCCCTGACAGACGTACCCCACTATGCCTTTGCTGGCGGAGTGGTCATAGAGCTCATCGGGATGTGCATTGGTGTCTGGTTGCTGGGCCGGGCTATCCTCTACCGGAGCTCCGAGTGATGTCATCAAAGGAGGGAAGGTACTTCGGCGCCTGCGCCAGATCATCTTCGTAGCGCGGTAGGAGCCGATACCCGCCCTCGTACGGTCGCGCCCTCACGTACTGACTGACCACACCTATAGCGGACCACCACTGCCCCCGCTCGACCCACGGCCTGCGCCAACCGAGATTCCCCCGCACGTACACGCGCACCTCAGCCCGTCCATCGCTCAAGCGAATCTCCCGGCGACCAAATCCGGTGACCCGGCCGACCACCATCACCAACATCCCTTCGTACGCCTCACCGACCAGGTCGCAACGTATGAGAGCAGGCGCTGGCGGCTTACCCCGGCCGAGCACGCGCACGCCGTCCTCGCGCTTTATCTGGATTTCGCTCTCGCCGTGGAAGTCCGCCACGCGCCCCTGTACCTCAACCCAATCCCCTTCCTGTAGCTGAGGCCACGGATGGTGCCCCGCATACACCTGGATACCGCCACTGGCATCCTGGATGTAGATGCTGCGCCCGAACACTGTTGGCGGTACAGTCACCTGCCCACGGACGCGCACCCAGGTCCCGGTCGCTTGGCGGCGTGCCAGAGCGATGGAGATCACCTCCGCCGTTCGTGCTACGGGGGTGGGCGTTTGGCTCCCATGCCGCGGTGGTAGCGGCGTTGGAGTGGCCGTAGCCGAGTGACGTTCTCGGTGGGGATGCGGCGAGGGTGTGAATGTTACTGTCGGCGAGGGAGTAGGAGTAGGCGGTAGATTCGGGTGCCCAGGGGATGGGGGATACGTATCCGTCCAATCCCCCGTGCCATCCACCATGCGCGCGAAGGCGACATCCGGGCGAGTGTGCAGGTACGCAAACCGATCCCGCAACGAGCCATCCGGCGCCAACAGCCGTACCTCATCGGCGTCATTGTTCAGTGCCAGCCCCGTCTCTGAGCGGAAGAGCACCAGAAGGCCGCCCGGTGCCAGTATCGTGCCGCTGGGGATCGTGTAAGGCGGACTACCCCCGTTGGGGGCATCGTCCAGTACCCATCCGCCAAGGTCAATTGGTGTCGCCCCCATGTGATACAGCTCGATCCACTCGTCTTCCGCATTCGACTCTCCATCCCCGTTCCAATCAACGTGCCGTGGCGCTGGCAGGATCTCGTTGAGCCGCACGATATCCGGCATAGGTGTGGGAGTAGCTGTGGGTGTGGATGTCGCCGTGGGGGTAGGCGTGGGCGGCGGTGGCAAGTTCGGCCCGCCCGGAGAGGGCGGGTAGTACGTCACCCATTCCCCTGTGCCGTCCACGCTGCGGCTGAAGGAAGCGTCTAGCCGCGGATGCTCGTAGGACAGGCCGTCACGCAGTGTGCCATCAGGCGCCAGCAAGCGTACCTGGTCGGCATCGTTGTTCAGCGCCACCCCGGTCCCACTGCGGAAAAACACGGCGTACCCGGCGGGGGGAATCGTGATCCCCTCGGCGATCGTGTACGGCTGGCTTCCACCACCCGGATCGTCGTCCAGCGCCCAACCGCCCAGGTCAACCGTCGTCCCTGGATTATACAACTCGATCCACTCATCCTCGGCCGTCACCTGGCCGTCCCCATCCCAATCCACCGCGCCCGGCCGCGGCAGGACCTCATTAAGGACGATGGGAGGCCATCCGCCGGGCGCGGTGGATTGGGATGGGGACGGCCAGGTGACGGCCGAGGAT
>JAGHDS010000035.1 GCA_021159845.1 Anaerolineae bacterium | reverse complement strand
GTGGCGTACAGGGCGATGATCGTCTTGCTGGCCCCGGCGGCATCGAGCAGCAGGGGGATCAGGATCAGCATGGTGGCGTAGTAGAGTGTTGGCAGGAAACGCAGCGCGGTCAGGATCAGCACGATGGACCGGGTGGCGATATCTCCGTAGCCGAAGAAACGCTTCAAGCCAGGGGCGCGCGCGCTGCGCTTCGCCGGAGAACGAGGCAGGAAGAACAGGTTGACGGCGATCACACAGAGTGAGAAGCCAATCAGCACCCGGGCGAAGACGCCATAATCCCAACGGTCGAGGAGGAATCCGGCGATAGGGCTGCTGATGACACCGCCGAGCGTGTAGCCCCAATTATACAGCGCCGACGTCAACCCCAGGTAACCGACAGCGGCAGCATCGATCAGGTAGCTCTGCCCGCCGAGGGTGTAGAGTCCAAGTCCTAACCCGTTGATGGTCCACAGCACTCCGATCCAACCGGGCGAGGCAACGAGGAAAGCAAAGCTGGCAGCCAGATAGCCAACGCTTCCCAACAACAGCGTCCATTTACGCCCGATCGAGTCACTCAGGGCGCCACCAAGCAAGGCAGCAACCATCCCGGCCGCCCGCTGAGCGGCGATGATATTAGCGATGACCACCGCCGAGTACCCCAGGTCTTTGACGTAAATCGGGAAGAAGGTGAGATGCGGCGCCAGGATCATGCCGCTCATCAGCTGGAGAATGAGCAGGGTCACGATGGGCCGCTTGAGGCTTCGTCGAAAAGAGAGCACTTCAGCTGATGTCGATCGCGTCATCTGCCTCACCATGTATTATGTCATGTATCTGGAGGCCGGCGCTTGAAAGGCGCCGGCCATCCTCATAAAAAAGCCGCCTCATGCCAACAGGTAGGTAAAGGTATATTCGCCCGACCCCGCCTCAATGACCACCGATTGTCCCTCTTCCCTGACCTGGTGGATGCCTCTCACCTGCTCGAGCGCTTTGCCCCCCTCGCGCACGTCGGAAGCGCGCGCTCTGGGCAACCGGATGATAGCTGTGGTATTGGGCGGAATCGTCACGCGAAGCGTGAACTGGCCGTTATCGTCCAACTCCCACCCGGACGCGGTGGGCCCGTACATAGTGTTCAAGGAAGCTCGCGCGTAGGTCAGCCCGCCGCCCGGCCGCGGCTGGACCAAGATATGACGATAGCCGGGAATCTCAGGATCGACATCTAGCCCGGCGACGACGCTGTAGAGCCAGTGGCCAATAGCGCCATAGGCATAGTGATTGAAGGAATTCATGCCCGGATCCTGGAACTCACCGTCGGGCTTGATCCCATCCCACCGCTCCCAGACCGTCGTCGCCCCCCACGAGAGCGGATACAGCCAGGAAGGATAGGTCTCTTGCAACAGGAGGTCGTAGGCAACATCCAGATAGCCGAACCGGGTAAGAACAGGACACAGGTATGATGCTCCCAGGAAGCCGGTGGTAAGATGTGTGCCACGTGCGCGGACATCTCGCACCAGGCGTTGTGCCGCCGCCGACCGCATCTTCTCCGGAAGCAGGTCGAACGTCAGCGCCAAAACGTAGGCAGTCTGCGTGTTGTTACCCACCCGGCCGCGCGGGCTGACGAATTCCTCGTAGAAGGCCCGTTTGATGTTTTGCAACAGCGCCGCGTACTCGCGGGCATCCTCGTCTTTACCCAAGACCCTGGCCGTCCGCTGCAGGATGTCGGTCGAATAGGCGAAGAAGGCCGTGGCGATCAGGTCCTTGTCAGTAACTGCGGACGTCCCGGACGGATCAGGCGAGTTGTATGCGAGCCAATCCCCGAAGTGAAAGCCGGTGTTCCAGAGATAGTCATCCCCCGCCTGATGACGGATGTACTCCACCCACCCCTTCATGCTCTCGTATTGTTCCTCCAGGATACGTTGGTCGCCGTAACAGAGGTAGAGCGTCCATGGGACGATGAGGGCGGCGTCGCCCCAGCCGGCGGAGCCTGCAGAGCTTCTCCTGGAGCCACCCAGCACGTCCGGTATCACCCACGGGACGTTCCCATCTCCGTGCTGATCCGCCTGCACATCGCCCAGCCACTTAGTGAAGAAAGCAGCTACGTCCTTATTAAAGCAGGCCGTACGGGCGAAGACCTGGGCATCCCCCGTCCATCCCAGGCGCTCATCCCGCTGAGGACAGTCGGTGGGCACGTCAAGGAAGTTCCCCTTCTGTCCCCATACGATGTTGTGCTGGAGCTGGTTGATCTTGGGATTGGAGCACTCGAAGTGTCCGGTGAGACGGATATCGGAGTGGATGACGATGCCGGTGAGCGTATCCAGGGTGGGCTCGACCGGGTAGCCTCCGATGGCGACGTAGCGGAAGCCGTGGAAGGTGAAGTGCGGCTCGAACACCTCCTCCCCTTCACCTTTCAGAATGTACGTATCGGTCTGCTTAGCCGACCGCAGGTTGGCCGTGTACAGGTTGCCCTGTTGATCCAGCACCTCGGCGTGGCGTAGGGTGATTGTCGTGCCAGCCGGGCCTTGAGCCTTCAGGCGCACCCAGCCGACCATGTTCTGTCCCATGTCGAACACCGTCTCGCCTGCGGGCGTGTGAAGGACCTGCACAGGCTTGATCTCCTCGATGCGACGCACTGGCGGCCCCACCTGGGCGATGAGCTGTTCCTTGCCGTGATCGACGACGGTCACGCCAGCCCAATCGCTATCGTCGTAACCTGGCTCATCCCACCCCGGCCTCTCCAGGCGGGCGTCGTAGGTCTCGCCCATGTAGATGTCGGACATGCGAATGGGGCCGGTGGCGGCCTTCCAGTCACCGTCGCTGCACACGATCTGGGTGGAGCCGTCCTCATACGTGATACGCAGCTCCAACAGCAGGGCCAGCTTGTCGCCGTAGAAGTTGCGCTGCCCCTGGAATCCGATGAAGCCCCGGTACCAGCCGTCGCCCAAGATGACCCCGATGGCGTTCTCGCCCGGGTGGATCATCTCCGTCACATCGTATGTCTGGTATTGGAGTCGTTTGTGGTAGCTCGTCCACCCGGGGGTGAAGAGCCAATCGCCAACGGGATGCCCGTTGATTCGGGCAAGGTAAAGCCCGCGGCTCGTAACGTACAGGCGAGCAGACCTGACCGGGCGAGCTGCTTTGAAGGTGGAGCGGAGCATAGGGCATGGTTGAGGGACGCTAGGGTCCTCCTCCAGATTCGGTTCGATCCAGCGGGCGTGCCATTCATCTGGGCTGAGAAGGCCCATCTCCCAATAGGCTGGCTCGCTCCACGGGGAGATGCGCCCGGCCTGATCCCAGATGCGGACGCGCCAATAGTAACGTTGAGCGGATCGGAGCGGCGGGCCGGCATAGGGCTGATGGATTGACTCCTCTGAAACGATCCTTCCCGAATCCCAGACCAGGTTCGTCTCCCCTGTCAGGTCCTGCTGAGTGCAGGCAACCTGGACCTGATACGCGGATTGTGAGACGTCACGTTCCGCCGCCTGGATCTGCCAGCTAAGGCGGGGATGCAGAATGTCGATGCCGAGCGGATTCACCTTATACTCGCAACGCAGATGAGCGACCCGTATCGGGGAAGCCTCCCGAGATGAGGCGGTTGTGTCCATAGCCTACTCTCCTTGTCACATGAACATGCTGGATGAATGGGGAGTGTCATGGCCCTCACCCCCAGCGCCTTCGGCGCTACCCCCTCTCCCAAATGTTAGGAGAGGGGGTACCTGAGCACAGCGAAGGCAGGGGGTGAGAGCACCAGGGACGAAAGCGCCCTTCACCGACTGGGGGGTGCCCCGTCCATCGAAGTAATCAATCCCAACAGACGAATCAACAATTCACACTGGCAACCCGTTCCTGTCTCGTCTCATCCAGGTTCCCTTCCCAGCGCAGCTTGCCGCGTAACGGCCGCACTTCTTCTTGCGTTTTCAAGCGGACCAGCGTGCGAAGAGCGTCTTCGATCACTGCTCTCTTGGTCCTAAGGGCGAGCCTCCGGCGGGACCAGTTGAATACCTGGCGGTGGTGGGTTATCTGCCACCCATTGGTCAAACCACTCCTGATCGAGCTGGATCAGCGTCACCAGCCAGGAGCGCTTGTTGGTGAAGAAATTATACAACTCTCGGGTCTGTTTGTGAGTCTCGTGAATGGCGTAATCCATGTCGTCATGGGTGAGCTCGCCAGCCTTCCAGCGCTGGAACTTCTCGTAAAGCGGATCGAGTACCTGGTGCCAGCGATAGTCGTAATAGGCGTCGATGAGAGCCTGCTCCCACTGCCATTCAGGCGTCTGGCGTCTCTTCTTGTGAGCCATGAGTCTACCCCTCTCTCAACGTTGCCCGGCTTGAGTGACCCTCACCCCCAGCGCCTGCGGCGCTATCCCCTCTCCCAAACGTTGGGAGAGGGGATGCCTGAGCGTAGCGAAGGCGGGGGTGAGGGCTTACCCCACCCGCAACCGTACGGTCTTCACCTCGAACGTGCGGAAG
>JAGHDS010000490.1 GCA_021159845.1 Anaerolineae bacterium | reverse complement strand
TGCGCCAACAGCCCTATCACGACCTGGGCGCTACTTATTTTGACAACCGCCGTAAGGAGGCCAAGGCGGACTACTTGATGCGGCAACTCCGTCGACTCGGCTATGAAGTCAAGGTGGAACCTATGCCTATGGCAGCTTAACCCATCCTATTTTCGAAGCAGTTGCAATTTGACCAACTCATGTGGGTCTGCTAGAATGCCATCACAGAGACGTGAGTGTGGCCGTCAGGCAAGTTTCCCTTTCGTCGCTGTATCAGACCCGGGGTTTCTCACCCCGGGCACACGATCTGAGAGGAGGTTGCCGTGTTCATCCGAGAAACAATCACCCGTTATGTACGAGATGTGTCCTTTGTGGGCGATCTCGCGCGCTTGGCGGGCGTCACGCGGGCCGCGTGGGCAACGGACCCTGGAGGCGGTATGAGGTAAGAGCCTGCCTCGTTTCCGTGAGTCTGTCCTCCGGCCCCGCCAGTCCCTGAAAGGCGGGGTTTTTTATTCCCCGCAGTGGTTGACTGATCTACTGATCTCCCTTGTTGATTGCTGAGCCATGAGGAAAAGCCATGTCCGACCTCTTGCGACTCCTTCGATTCCTGAAGCCATATCGCGTTCAACTCGCCATCGCCGGTGCTCTCACCTTCGTCGTCCTGGCCGGCGAGCTGTTGACACCCGCCGTTCTGGGCTGGACGATCGACCGGGGCCTGGGTAGCCGCCGTATGGACCTCGTGTTCCTATACTCACTATTGCTCATCGGTCTATATGGAGCCCGATCGCTGGCTTCGTACTACCAGGGCTATCTCCAAAACCTGGCCGGACAACGTATGGTGCGCGACCTGCGCCACCAGCTCTATGAACGACTCCAGTATCTGCCCATCAGCTTCTACCGCTCCATGCCGACGGGGCAGATCATGTCCCGGGTCACGAGCGATGTGGAGGCCGTACAGGAATTCGTCGCCTGGGGGTTCCTGTTCCTGGTGGCGGCGGGGGTGACCTTTGTGGGCACGCTGGTCATCCTGATGGTAATCAACTGGCGGCTCTCATCGGTCGTCATGCTCCCCATCATCCCACTGGCATTGGTCGTGTTCCTGTTTGACCGTCGCATCGGCCCGGCCTGGGAAGATGTGCGCGAGCAGATGGGACGTCTGACCACGGTCTTGCAGGAGGCCATCAGCGGTGTGCGCGTGGTGAAAGCGTTCGCCCGCGAGCCATACGAGGTCCAGCGCTTCGGAACGCAGAACCAGGCTTACCGGGCTAAAAATATCCATCGCGCCAACGTCGAGGCGCGGTCGTTCCCGTCTATGGACCTCTTCATCGGGTTGTGCTTCGTGCTGCTTACTCTCTACGGGTCGGTTGGTGATCCGCGGAGATGTCACGCTGGGCACCTTCTTTGCCTACCAGTGGTACCTGTGGGGAGTCATCTGGCCTGTGCGTATGATGGGCTGGCTGCTCAGCATCATGCGCCAGGCGCTGGCCGCCATGCCGCGCATCTTCGAGATCCTGGACGCGCCCGCTCCCATTCAGGACGCTCCCAATGCGATCGCGTTACCCCGCGTGCGCGGTGAGGTCCGGTTCGAGGATGTCTGGTTCGCTTTCCCGGATGAGCCGGAGCGCATGGTGCTGAAGGGGTTGAACCTCACGGTAAAACCGGGGCAGACGGTCGCCATCCTGGGCGGGACGGGCTCCGGTAAGTCGTCCGTCATCAACCTCATCCCCCGGCTCCACGATGTCGTGCAGGGCCGGGTGCTGATCGACGGACACGATGTGCGCGCGGTGACGCTATCCAGCTTGCGTCGCCAGATCGGCATCGTCCCCCAGGAGACGTTCCTGTTCTCCATGACGGTGCGGGAGAACATTGCCTTCGGCCGGCCCGATGCCAGCCAGGAGGAGATCGAGCAGGTGGCGCGCCTGGCTCAGGCGCACGATTTCATCATGGAGTTGCCTAAGGGGTACGACACCCGGGTGGGCGAGCGGGGCATCGGTCTCTCCGGTGGCCAGAAACAGCGCATCGCGTTAGCGCGGGCGTTGCTTATGGACCCGGCCATCCTCATCCTGGACGAGGCGACCTCGAGCGTGGACACGGAGACGGAGTACGAGATCCAGAAGGCGCTGGAACAGGTGATGGCCACGCGCACCAGCATCGTGATCGCTCAGCGACTGTCTACAGTGAAAACGGCCGATAAAGTGGTCGTCCTCAAGGATGGCCGGGTGGTCGAGGAGGGTACACACGCCGAGTTGTTGGCCCGGGGTGGTGAGTATACCCGCATATACAACTTGCAATTTCGGGAGCAGGAGGAACTGCTGACCGAGGTTGACCGGAGCACGGCGAACGCCTCGACGGAGGGAGCTCAGAGCCATGCCTATTGAATCGTTCGAAGAGGAGATGGAGGAAGCGCAAAAGGCGCCCTTCAATACAGCGCATTTCTTGCGCATGATGGGATACATTCGCCCGTACTGGCGTTACGGGATATGGGTGCTGATCGCGGTGAGCATCGGCGCCGCGGCCGGGTTGGCGGACCCGTACCTGTTGCGCGTGGCGGTGGACTATGGGATCATCGGCCACAACCTGCGCTCGCTCAACATGGCTGTGGCTGGCATGGTGTTACTTCACCTCGCGCGCTGGGCTGTGGGCTATGCCCGCATCCACTTCACGAACCTCATCAGCCAGGGGGTGCTCCACGACCTGCGACAGGACCTGTTCACACATATCCAGAAGCTCTCACTGCGCTTCTACGACCATCGGCCGGTCGGGCGCATCATGTCCCGCATCACCAGCGATGTGAACACAATCAATCGGCTGATCGATCGCGGGTTGGTAAACACCGTCAGCGAGGGGATCAGTTTGATTGGGATCGTCATCATCATGTTCGCCATCGAGTGGCGGCTGGCGCTGATGTCGTTCGCCGTGCTGCCGTTCCTGGTTGTGCTGGCGGGACGGGTACGGCCGATGATGGAGACCGCCTGGACGAACGTGCGCCGCAGCATATCTAACATCAACGCCAACCTGGACGAGTCCATCAACGGCATCCAGGTGACCCAGGCGTTCGACCGCCAGGAGCGCAACATACGGATCTTCGACCGGCTCAACAATACCATCCTGGAGAAGACGATGGAGGCCGTACATTGGGAGATGATCATCTGGCCCTCGGTGGAGTTCGTGGGGGTGCTGGGGACGGCTTTCGTCGTGTGGTATGGGGCGTTACTCGTGCTGCGGGGCGAGGTGACGGTCGGGTTCATCATGGCTTTCGTCAACTACCTGTGGTACTTCTGGGGACCGGTGAGCGCCATCAGCCGCACGTACAGCTTGCTGCTCAGCGCTATGGCCGCGGCGGAGCGGATCTTCGAGTTCCTGGATACGGACCCAGAGGTGACTGACAAGCCCGACGCCATCGTGATGCCGCGTATCCGGGGGGACGTCAGGCTCGAACAAGTCAGCTTCCGCTATGATCCGGACGAGCCCGATGTGTTGCACAACATCAACCTGCATGTGCCCGCCGGGCAGACGGTGGCCATCGTGGGGCCGACAGGCGCCGGGAAGACGACGCTGGTAAATCTCATCATGCGCTTTTATGACCCCACACGTGGGCGGGTTCGGATCGACGGGTACGATCTGCGCGATGTCAAGCTCACATCGCTACGATCACAGATGGCGATCGTGCTCCAGGAGTCCTTCACCTTCTCGGGGACGATCGGCGATAATATCCGCTACAGCCGGTTGGACGCGAGCGACGAGGAGGTGCGACGGGCCGCCCAGGCGGTGGGGCTGGACGATTTCATCCAGTCGCTGGAGAGGGGCTACGATCACGAAGTCGGGGAGCGCGGGGGGCGGATCTCCGTGGGGCAGCGGCAGCTGCTCGCGTTCGCCCGCGCGCTGCTGGCCGATCCGCGCATCCTCATCCTGGACGAGGCGACGTCGAGCGTGGACACGGAGACGGAGCGCGTCATCCAACGCGCTATGGAGCGTCTGCTAGAGGGGCGAACGGCCTTCATCATCGCCCATCGGCTGTCCACCATCCGCAACGCCGACCGCATCCTGGTCATGCAGGACGGCCGCATCGTTGAGGATGGCACCCACAAC
>JAGHDS010000042.1 GCA_021159845.1 Anaerolineae bacterium | reverse complement strand
GTGCGCTCACTTCCTCACGCAGCCGCTCGTTCTCCTCGATTATGGCCCTGATCTCTTCGGCTCTCATGCCCCTACCATAACACACTAGGAGATTTCTGAACAATTACCAGACACATTTGGTTTGACAATCAATCCTCTCTATGCTACACTCCCGCTGACCTTAGATGAGGGTTAAAATGAGTTTCCCTAATTGCAGTGGTATCCATCATCATCACGAGACGGGGTGAGCGCAACAGGCTGTTGTGGCTCTGTTCCCGCTCGCCCGTGAGACTAGTTGAGACCAACTAGTCTCTTTTTATTTTTCGGAGAGGTTGCTCGTGAATCATCGCAAGCTTGTCCCTGGGGAGTTGCCGCCGGGTGTGGCGGACTTGTTCGCTCAGAGGGCCGAACAGAAGTTGGCACTGGAGGCCTTGCTGCGCGATTGTTTCAGCCGTTGGGGATACCAGCCGGTTATCCCACCCACCTTTGAGTACGCCGAGACGTTGGCTTCGGAGGCTGGCGTCCGACTGGCCGAGGAGATGTACCGTTTCTTTGACCGGGACGGCCGGGCTCTGGCGTTGCGGCCGGATCTGACGATCCCGACGGCTCGCATTGCCGGGGTGAAGTTGTTTGACCAGCCGCTTCCATTGCGCTTCCACTATGTTGGCAGTGTCTTCCGGTACGAGGAACCGCGCGCGGGGAAACGACGCGAGTTTACCCAGGCGGGGGTGGAGCTTATCGGCGCCTCGAAGCCATTAGCTGACGCTGAGGTGATCGCCCTGTTGGTAGATGCCTTGCGGCGGGCTGGGCTTGCTCAGTTCCGCGTCCGGCTGGGGCAAATCGGCTTCTTTCGCGGATTGTTGGCAGTGTTGCCCTCTGCAGGTGACTTGGCTGAGCGACTACGGGTTGCGGTGGATCGCAAGAGCCAGGCCGGCGTGGAGGCTGTCGCCGGTGAGTTGGAGGATGCTCGCTTACGGGAGACGGTCGTGGCGTTGCCGACGCTTGTGGGTGGGGGGGAGGTGTTGCCCGTAGCCGAGAGGCTTGCGTTAAACCAGGAGATGCGGGCGGCTGTAGAGAACCTGCATAGTGTCTGGGGCCGACTGCAACAGTATGGGGTGACTCAGAGCATCATGCTGGACCTGGGCCAAGTGCGGGGGATGGCGTATTATACGGGCGTGCTCTTCGAGGTCTTTGCACCAGGCGTCGGCTTCCCGCTGGCCGGTGGAGGGCGTTACGACCGGCTTGTGGGACATTTCGGCCCCGATCGGCCGGCCGTGGGATTCGCGCTGACGGTGGAACGATTGCTCGCTGCCCTGGAGCATCAGGACAACGTGCCGGGAACCCATGCGGTCGATGTGGTCTTTCAGGCTTGTGACCACGTCGCGTGTCTGGCTATGGTTCAACAAGCGCGCGAGTGGGGGGCTCATGTGATGGTGGATCTTGCTGATCGTGGGGCGGAGGATCTGATCGCTTATGCCCGATCCCAGGGGATCCCCCGCGTGGCCTTATGTGAGGGAGCGGGCCGAGTGCGGTTGATCGTGGGGGCCGAGACCCGTCTTGTTGACGCGGCGGGTTGGGAAAGCGAGGTGCGCTCATGGATCGGTTGAGGATAGCGCTGCCTAAGGGGCGTTCGTTGTCCGCCACGTTGGGCTTTCTGGCTCAGGCGGGGTATGACTTCCGCGAGAGTGTTCAGCATTCGCGTCGGCTATTGGTGCTGGATGGAGCGGGGAAGTTGGAGGCGGTGTTTGTCAAGCCGAAGGACGTCCCGGTGTTTGTGGAGTACGGCGCGGCTGATCTCGGTATTGTAGGCACGGACGTGTTGCGTGAAGTTGAGCGAGATGTGTACGAGCCATTGCTGCTGCCTTTTGGGTATTGTCGGCTCTCTGTGGCGGCTCCGGCTGATCGTCCGGACATCCCGTTACGGTGGGAGCCGAGCCCGCGCGTGGCGACGAGCTATCCGAATTTGACCTACCGCTTCTTCCAGGAGCGTGGGGTATCGCCCGAGATCATTCTGCTGTCGGGGTCGGTGGAGTTATCACCGCTGGTGGGGTTGGCCGATCTGCTGGTGGATATGGTGGAGACCGGCCGCACGTTGCGCGAGAACGGCTTGGTGGAGTTGAGGACGATCTTGCACAGCCAGGCGGAGCTTATCGCTAATCGAGCGTCTTATGTATTGAAATCGGAGGCTATGGCGGCGCTTATTGACGATCTACGCCGAGTTGTAGCCAGAGTGGGGGCTTCTGATGCGGTCTGAAAGCTTGCTGCGTATATTCGACGATGTCGCAGAGGCCCGGCGCAGCGTTTTGCGGCGTGTGTCCTGGGCCGATCAAGGGATCCCGGAGAGTGTGCGCGCTGGCATCCGCCGCTTCTTCGGCGAGGACCTGACGCCGGATGAGGCGGTGGCGCGCGTGCTGGATGATGTGCGACGCCGCGGGGATGCGGCCGTGCGGGGGTGGACGGCGCGCATCGATGGCGTCGATATGGAGTCTATCGCCGTGCCGCCCTCGGAGTGGGCGGCCGCGGCCGGGCGTATCGAGCCCGAGTTGCTCGACGCGTTGCGGCTGGCGGCCGAGCGGATCGAGGCATTCCACCGGAAGCAGCCCGTGGGCTCGTGGGTTGATTTTGGGCCGCATGGCGCGCTGGGACAGTTGGTGCGTCCCGTGGATGCGGTGGGCTGCTACGTGCCCGGCGGGACGGCGCCTTTGCCTTCGTCCCTGCTGATGTCGGCGATCCCGGCGCGGGTGGCGGGCGTGCCGTGGGTCTCTGTGGCAACGCCCCCAAACCGTGCTACGGGGCGCGTCCCCGACGTGACCCTGGCCGCTGCTTACGTCGCCGGCGTGGACGCGTTGTATGCCATCGGCGGCGCGCAGGCCATCGCCGCCTTGGCCTTTGGCACGGAGACGGTGCGACGGGTGGATAAGATCGTGGGGCCCGGCGGGTTGTTCGTCACGCTGGCCAAGCGACAGGTGTATGGCGCGGTGGGCATTGATGGGCTGTATGGCCCCACGGAGACGATGGTCATCGCGGATGAGTCGGCCGACCCGGCGCTGGCCGCGGCGGATCTGCTGGCGCAGGCCGAGCATGACGTCCTGGCGACGGCGATCCTGCTCACGCCGTCGCGCGCGCTGGCCGAGCGCGTGCAGGTCGAG
>JAGHDS010000059.1 GCA_021159845.1 Anaerolineae bacterium | reverse complement strand
GGATCTCCTCTATCCTAATATGCATTGCGATCTCGGAAGACCAGGAAGAGGGTTCGGATCAATATTTTGATGTCCAGTGCCAGTGACCAATTCTCGATGTACCACAGATCGTATTTGGTCCGTTCGGCGATGGATGTATCTCCCCGCAGGCCGTTGATCTGAGCCCAGCCGGTCAGGCCGGCCTTCTCCCGATGTCGGTCCATGTAGCGCGGGATGCTCTGTCGGAACTGCTCCACGTAGATTGGGCGTTCCGGCCGCGGTCCGACCAGGCTCATATCACCTACAAGCACATTGATGAGCTGTGGCAGCTCATCCAGGGAGAAGCGTCGGATGAACGCTCCGATGCGAGTGCGTCGCGGGTCGTCGGGCGTGGTCCAGCCGGGGCCGTTGGCTTCCGCATCCGCGCGCATGGAGCGGAATTTGATCATGGGGAAGGGACGAGCATCGAGTCCCATCCGCTCCTGGATGTAGAATACGGGGCCGGGGGATTCCAGCTTGATGGCCAGTGCTGTCAGCATCATCAGCGGCGATAGCAGGACGAGTCCTACGGCGCTCACCACGATATCCATCGCCCGTTTCAGCGTGAGACGCCACCCGCGTAGTGCAATGTCGCGCACGGTGAGCAGTGGCAGGCCGCCCAGGTCGCCGATGCTGACCTCCGAGGCCATGATCTGGAACACGTCTGGGAACACTCGGACGCCGACCTTCTCTCGCTCACACAGCGAGATGATGCCCACGATCTCCTGGTGTGAGGCCTCCGGCAGGGCGATGATGACCTCGTCGACCCGATGCTGCTCGATCACGGAAGGGATGTCGTCGATCTTCCCCAGGACGGGGAACCCCAGCACGGATTTCGGGCCGGAATTGGCATCGATCAGGCCGACAGCGCGGTAGCCGAGGCCGGGCGCCTCCACGATCTTCTGCAAGATCATGCGCCCCACCTCGCCCGTGCCGACGATCAACACCCGATCTTCACCGACCCCACGGGCTTGGAGGGCCCACTGTACCCGGGCATGGATGACGCGTCCCAGGGTTATGAGGACTAGCGTCAGTCCCCAATTGTATATCACCATCCAGCGGTGGTAATCTAGCTGTCCCTTGAAAATGAAGGACGTCAGGGCGATCGTGAGGAGCGTGCTTACTGATACGGCCCCGAATACCTGGTAGAACTCGTCCAGGTGCGAGGTGGCCCGTTTGCGTTGATACAGTTTGTAGAAGAAGAAGATGACCACCAGCCCTGTGACGTGGATGATCAGCATTCCCAGGTAATTATGGAAAGGCCCGATGCCTTCTCCAACCCTCGCGCGACGCAGAAGGTAGGCCAGGTAAAAGGCTGTGGTAGCCGCGGTAACGTCGCACAACAGTAGGGCAACGACGAAGGCAACTTGTGAGCGCTTCACGTCGTGACCTCCGTATGCGATGTGGTCGAATCACGCCACTGGCCGCTTAACGAGCGTCGTCCGATATCCAGTCCGCCCTTCAAGGCGATTCCCCCCAGGATCAGCCAGTGTAGCCAGAATGGCGTGCTCGCGGCGTAGTGCTTGCGGTAGAAGATCGCCATCGCCCGGTAGAACTCGATCCGGGCGCGTCGGCTGCGCCGGCTGGCTGCCTCTTTCACGTGCAGAACCGTGACTTCCGGGTTATACCACACCTTCCATCCGGCGTCTTTGATCCGCTTGGCCCAGTCTAGATCCTCCCCATACATCCAGAACGTTTCGTCGAGCAGGCCCACCTGCAGGATGGCCTCACGACGTACCCACATGAACGCCCCCACGACGGAGTCCACCTCGGTGAGTTGATCCGGGTCCAGGTAGGTCATATTGTACCGGCCAAAGCGGCGGCTGCGTGGGAAGAGCTTGCTCAGCCCCAACATGCGCCACAACGATATCTCCGGCGTTGGGAAAGACCGACGACATGCCAGGTCCAGCGAGCCATTTGGGCGCACCAGCTTCGGCCCGACTACGCCCGCGTCCGGCCGGGCGTCCATGAATACCTGCATCTTCGCCAGGGCGTTCGGTGGCAGTACGGTATCGGGGTTCAGTAGAAGGACGTAGCGGGGGAGCTCCTCTGCTCTGGGACGGGAGTCAGCGGAAGGTGAGTCGGTGAAGCCGAAGGAACGCAGCCCCAGGTTGTTGGCATGGGCATATCCACCGTTATAGGAGCTTTCGATCAGCCGGGCCTGGGGAAATTCTGCTCGCACCATGGCGGCGCTATCATCCGTCGAAGCGTTGTCCACAACGCATACCTCAAAGGCGATATCTCCCTGGCTGGCGTACACCGAGCGCAGGCACTCTCGCAGCAAGGCACGCGTGTTGTAGTTGACGATGATGATCGCCAGATCGAGCATCTTCCCCCTCCGCTGGCCATCGCATTTTAGCATAGCCCACTGGTCGGGTCAAAGCGATTGTGTGCGGTAACTGTTCCGTAAATAGAATGGATGAACGCTGGTGACGCAGAAGAAGCCGATAAGAAGTGTTGTCGCCCTGGCTGTGCTGCGCCGCCGCCTATTTTCATCCTTATCGGCGTGCAAGCCGCTCATGGCATCT
>JAGHDS010000258.1 GCA_021159845.1 Anaerolineae bacterium | reverse complement strand
GAACACACTGTGAAGACACACTCGATACAGGTGTCTAGCTCCAATCGCTTTGGCCGCGGACGGCCCTCATCCCCCAGACCCCCTTCTCCCAGGCCTGGGAGAAGGGGGCTTGATTCGGCCTCGGCTATGAAGTCAGGGTAGGACCTATGCCTATGACGGCCTAACTCATTCTATTTTCGAAGCAATTACGGGGCGAGATCCCGGCGGGTGTAGGCCAGCCCGAGTTGTAATGCGTCGGCCGTGTAGTGCGCGAGTAGCGGTGCCAGCAGGCTGTGCCGGGTCAGGAAGAGCCACGCGAACAGCAGCCCAGCCGTCGCCGTCACCACAACTGCCAGCCAACCCTGTGGCCGGTGCACGATCCCGAAGCATATAGCCAGGATGACGGCCAGCGGCCAGAAGGGGAGCGGCGGGACCAGCCCGCCCAGCAGCAGCGAACGGAAGATCAGCTCCTCGACGGTCACGGCCAGGAGTAACGCGGCCAGGACGGCGGGCCACTCGGCTGGGGAGCGGGGCGTGATGTTATACATGATGAAGGTATCGTAGAGTCGGCGGTTGGGACGTTGGACGAGCCGCCGGGTGCCCAGGTGGATCGCGGCGGCCAAGGCGCCCCCTAGCGCGATTCCCCACGCTATGTCTCCAGCTGGGTCGTGGGACATCCATCCCAGGCGTTCGGGCGGCAGACCGCTGATGATCCCCAGGCCGATGGCAACGGCCATCAGGATGCCCCGCAGCAGGTTCTCCGCCGGTAACAGGAGCAGGTTCCGATCAGGACGCCAGTGTTGTAGCAGCCGGGCCGTGCGCAGGGCCGCGAAGACGACGAGCGTAAGTAGTCCCAGCGAACCGAGCAGGAACGTTACATATCCCCACGTCACGTCTGGCCCCTAGCGCGGCTCGATCGTGTATGCATACGGCGCCACCTCTGTTGTGGCCGGGGCCAGCGCGCTGATGACCAGCACGGCTGACTTGCCATCGCGCCCCAACCCATCCACTGTGATCATCCCCGTACCGTCCGGTCCTACAGCCATCCGGCGTACCGACACGTCGTGGCGAGACTTCTCGATGACCTGTACCAGCCAGCGTTGGTTGATGCGGTTATCCGTGCGAATCCATCCCTCGGGAATCCATCCTCCGTCGCCCGTTTCGAAGTCCTCGTCATAGCCGATCTCGGGGATGGAGATGTCGTCCACGAAGATGCCGGGGTAATTCACCGCGTCATCGGTGATGTACTCCAGGCGGATGAGCACCTTCTGCCCGGTGTATGGCGTGAGGTCGATGTCCTCTAACACCCAGCGCGGGACATCGCCGCCTCCGCTCTTTCCCGTATATCCGGGCCCAAAGGAGTTGCCTGTGGGGTTCTCGTCGGTCGTATACTTGCCGGGTAGTATCGTCCACGCCTTGCCGCCGTCGATAGAGACCTCCACGTAGGCGTAGTCGTACTTATCCTCCAGATCATACCATAGCCACATCTTCAGCGTGGCCTGCGTGACGCCTGTCAGGTCGAATTCTCGCGTCAGTCGGCTGTCGCTGTCGTCCGCTCGGTTCGCCCACCAGGCGAATCGCCCGCTGTGCGCCTGGGTATCGGCCAGCCGTGTGGTCGTCGCCCCCTGGAAGTGGATGACCACGTCGCCCTTGCCCTGGAGGAGCACGTAGTCGGCCGCGTATTGCTGTACGGTGCTCTCACGTTGGACCGGGTAGGAGCGATATCGTTCGTCCATAGCAACGGAGTGGGGGTGGTAGAGCCTGTAGCCATATCGCCCGTCGCCGATCGACGGGTCATCCAGGTAGTTGGCGATCAACCAATCGGCGAAGATGTCGTCGAACCGTTCCGGTCGGCTGGCTGCGGCCAGCGCGTCGTTGAACCCGATAATGCCATTGGCGGGCGACGCGATTACCGCCTTCGTCAGACTTTCTCCGAAGCGCTCCAGGAAGTAATCCATGAAGAGGAAGGACGCTCCATAGTGAGCCCCGTTTCCGCCCGGATCATCGGACCAGGTGGTGAGCTGTGTATCCGGCTCGTCCGTATATAGTCGATCCGCCCTGCCGCTCGTGAAGCCGTTCAGCATAGCCGCCAGTTCGGAGAACCCCTCGTTTACCCAGGTCTCCTCGTTGCGGTCATTGTACCAGTGGATCATGTGTTGGAACTCGTGAGCCAGCACGCTGTCGTAGAAATCCGTCCCCGGGCGGACGTTGTCAAGGTTGATGTAGAACATCTCGCGCTCGTTGGAGTACCGCTGGGCCAGGTGGGATACCTCATCGGCCGAGGAGTAGTAACCCGCGATGTGGTCGCCGAGCCCGTGAGCGTGCAGGATGGTCAGGTGTGGGTCGTTGTCCACCCCCGGCGTCCATTCGGAGCCGAAGAATTCCCGGTCGGTGGGGTATATCTTGTTCTCGAACCGGTCGGCCGCCTGTTCCAGGTCGTCCTGGTTGACCTTGGCGCCAACCTCTACCCACATGTATACATGAGGGGTGATGTACTGCAGCTCCGCTTCGATCTGGAAGTGCTCGTCTGTGTCGGTGTTGCTGACCCAGAACTTCGCCCGATCGCCTACCTGGTAGCTCGGCGGTGTGGGATTTACCGTGGGGGGAATCTCGCCGATGCCGGGCTCCAGCCGCTCGGCGAGATCGCGCAGGTCACGCGTGGGCACGAGGACGCGCTCCAGTTGGCGCTCCGTCTCGGTGGGCGGACGCGTGGGGATGGGCGTTGCCTGAGGCGTGGGCGTGCCAATGGGATAGGGGGCTGGCTCAGTCGGATGGGCCCACGGGGAGGGCGCTGCGGTCGAGCTCGTGTGGCGCGTGGTCCACAGGACCACGCCGCTTGTAGCGAGAAATGTCGTGAAACAGCAGCACAGCGTGACCAGTGCGACGATGATCGCGATGATGAGCGTCCGATGTGGACGAGATGCGGTGTTTCCCTCTCTGTTCATGAACTTTGTTCCCCTTCCCTTGGAAAGTGGTATGTCACGGCCGGCAGCCGACGATGGGCTGATCCATCAGCGGGAACTGCGTGCGGGCATCTACGCCGTGCACCCATACATTGGAACGGGTTTTGTAGCCTTCTACTTCGATCCAAAATGCCCAGTGCATGTGCGGCGACCGCGCCGCGCTCACGTCCACATTGTCGAACTCCCAAACGGGGTAGGTGATGCCGTCGGATACGATGCGCATGTGCCCAATCCCCACCGTCCGTCCGATGCCGTTGTCGAGCGCTCCGATAAGCCGTACGGTGAGGTCGGGGTTGGGGGGGATGGCGATGAGGGTGCCCGGCTGGTAGAGTCCAACCCGGATGTTGGCCAGATCGGCCTCCTGGACGGGTCGAGGCCGACCGGTGATGTCGTGGGGCCAGACGACCAATATGCGGGCATCGAGGGTGTCCTTCGGCATGGATGTCGCCATCGCCGTGGGATGGGGCGGCTCTGGGTAGTAGGTGCGTGGATCTGAGGCGTGGGCCCACATGCTGGTGTGGGTTCGTATGCCGGGGACTCGGGCCAGAAAGTACAGTTTGCCCTTTGGCTGTTGGGCGTGGCTCACGTTGATGTCGTTGACGTCCCACAGGGCGGTGAGCGCGTCTCCAAGCTGGCGGCGGAGCGCATGGGCGAGGAGATGAGCCGGCTCGCTATCGCGCGCCTCCCATACTTCCACGGCTCCCTTCCACCCGCATGGGATCGGCTCCAGGCTGTTCGGGCGGAACAGGCGTAGGCTCAGGTTCGCCTGCGTCGCCTGAGCGACGGGGGCCCCGCCGTGCGGCCAGACGATCTCGATACGTGCGTCCAGCTCCTCGAGTGGCGGTTGCTTCCGTTCACCTCGGTCATTGGCCCATAGTCCCGCCCGGGCGGTGGCGACGAGCAGCCCGTTAGCGGTATGATAGTCGGCCGCCAGGACGGTCCCCCGATTGTCTCCCAGGGTGTCCCCTGTGAGTTGCCAGGTGAGGCCGCCATCATGGCTGACCCACAACCCGGCTTCTTTACGGGCGGCGAAGACTCGCTCGGGTGTGCGCGGGTCCACCCAGAGGGTATTGAAGGTAGCATTGGGAGGAGGGCCTTGAGCTCTTTCCCAGGTGATGCCGCCGTCTTGGCTGATGTGTAACCCCTGACCGTCGACGGCCGCGATCAGCGTTTGTCGGTTCCCAGCGAGCTGTGTAATGGCGACGCCTGGTTCGCCCGGCCAGCTCAGCTTCTGCCAGTTTCGGCCGTCGTCCTGTGTGCGATACAGTCCTGGCTCGTCCCCTTGCACGACGACGTACAGCCCGTCTGGGCGCAGGAGCATGGCGCTGATGTTTTGACTCTCGAACCCGATTGGTGACCAGGTCTCGCCGCCGTCGGTGGAGCGGTATAGCCCGCTGATGTACGTGGCGGCGTAGATGGCCCCGTCCGCCCCGACAGCCACTTGTTGGACGCTATGGTCGGACAACGTGCAGCCAGCCCACGATCGGCCGAGGTCATCGCTCCAGCATATCCCGTGGCCTGTGGCGGCGTACAGCCTCCCGCCGGGTTTGGGGACTTGGGCAAATGCTGTGACCCGTGAGTGCGTGGGGAATGGGATTCCTCGCCAGCTTTGGCCACCATCGGTAGTACGGAATATTGCCGGCGGGGAGAGTTCAGCGCCATCCCAACCCATCGCAGCTAGCCAGGTATCGGGCTCCTCTGGTGTGGTGAATAGCGCCTGGACCTGCCCGGTGGGTGGAAGACCTGTGCTGCGAGGGGTACAGCTAGCTGAGCTTACCTGACATCGATACACCCCAGCGGGGGTGGCTGCCCAGATGACATCCGGCTGCGTGGCGTCGGGTAGGAGCTGATACGCGCCCATCGCGCTGAGATCGCCATCCGCTGGTTGCCATGACTTACCATCCGCTGAGCCGATGAACACGCCCAGGTCTGTTGCTAGGATGAGTTCGCCGTCGGGGGTAGCGAGCAGGTCGAGTGGGCGGGTTCCCCCGGGTAGCGGCGTTACGGATTCGGACCACGTACGACCGCCGTCCTGGCTCTGCGCCAGTGCCAGGTGGATACCCCGGTCGTCTCGGACGGAGCGGATGGCCAGGAGGTGGTTGGGCTTGTCCGGCTGTGCGGCGAGGGCTGTCATACCCTCAGTTAGGGATGGGTCGAGCCCGCCGGGCATCCAGCTTTCGCCGCCGTCTGTGCTGGTGAGCACACCGCCGCGAGTGGCGGCATATAACGTCTCCGGGTTGGTGGGATCAACCAGTACCCGGCCGAGGCCGCTGCCGGGGCCGGTGCCGAATTCCTGAATGAGGAAGCGTTCGAAGCTCTGACCGCCATCTTGGCTCCGAAATAGCCAGTGTCGCGGGTATTTCTGATTCTCGCTTGCGATCACGTACATACGGTTGGGGGCGGCCTGTGGCAGAAGGACCTGGCGGATCGTCATACCGTGCGTGGGCCAGGCAGTGGTGTCGGGGGTACTCGTGCTGGTTTCCAGTGGTACGCGCGTCCATACGCTGTTGAGGCCAGATCGCCGATAAAGTCCCTCGTTGGTTCCCAGGAGGAACGTTCCCGATGGGGTAATGCGCAGGGTGGTGAATTGGAGCCAGCTCAGGTCGTTGCCGGCAGCCTGCCAGCTTTGGCCACCGTCTGTTGTTCGGTAGAGGGCTGTCATCCTGCGTTGTGGCGTGGTGACCTGGATGATGGCCCAAAGCTCGTCCGGGTGTGTTGGGTCTTGAGTGAGCGCTGCGACGGAGCCGTAGGGAAAGTTGATGGGGTAGATGGGAGGCTCGGTGGAGGTCGCTGCGTGGACATCTTGTGCGCCGCTGAGGGCCAGCAAGATGATGAGTGAACCCCACAGCCAGATATGCCGTATCGGAGGCATGATTTGACCCCTATCATTGGGAGAAGAGATGCCAGTTTGTTTACGGTACGCTATCATAGCTTGGGCCGGGTGTTCGCGCAAATCCGCCGGGTCTTCCCAATTGATTAGCGATTAGCCGATAGCCGGCAGCTGGTAGCAGTAAGCCGTTAGCCGGTAGCCGACAGCAGATAGCAGCGGGGCGATTCTGCTGGCTATTGGCTCGGCTGATCGCTGCCTGCTAACTGCTGCATTTGGCTCTTGACTTCCCTGTTGAAACCTGGTATAAGGGGATGCAATTTCTTGTCACCGGGATTCGGTCGCTGTATTGGGCGCCAGAAATGCTCGACACCGGTTGTCGGGCTGATGAGGTGGAACCATGTGCGCGGAGAAAAAAGTTGTGGATATGCAGGAGGAACGGAAGCGCCTGGAGGCAGAACGTGACCAGGTGCTACAGGACATCGAGATGCTGAAGGAGTCCCTGAAAGGTGAGGTGGATATAGACGCCGAGGAGGGCGATCCGGATCTGATCGAGCGGGAGAAAAGCGCGGCGCTGTTGGCCGCATTGGAACGCAAGTTGAAGTCGATCCAGGTGGCGCTGAGGGCACTGGATAAGGGCAAATATGGCATCTGCGAGCGCTGTGGCCGTCCCATCGACCCAGAGCGGCTGAAGGTGAAGCCCGATGCCACGTTGTGTTTGGAGTGCCAGCGTGAGGTAGAGAAGCTCATTAAGCGTGGAATCTATCGGCCGCCGACGATTCGGTGAGATCCCCCGGCCGGCCGTGTGTGATGCGCGAGGTAGGCGATAGGGTTTGTGGGGATGTTGGGGCTATCCACTCGAGGCCGTGTGGGTGCCCCTCGTTGTTTTTGTCCACTCATCGTTGAGTATCAGGTTTGACCGATCCTATGCCGTCGGCAGAGGGAAGGAGTGATCGATGACCAGGCCGTCTTGGGATGAGTATTTTATGGGCATCGCTTTCGAGGTGGCGAAGCGCAGCACGTGTGATAGGGCGCATGTGGGCGCCATCATCGTCAAGGACCGGCGCATCCTGACCACCGGGTATAACGGTGCGCCGTCCGGATTGCCTCACTGCGATGAGGTGGGGCACCTGATGGTCAACGGGCACTGTGTGCGCACACTTCACGCTGAGCAGAACGCGATCATCCAGGCTGCCAGGTATGGGGTGAGCGTCCTGGGGGGAACCATGTACGTTACCCACCAGCCCTGCTTGACCTGTGCGAAGATGATCATCAACGCGGGCATCGTGCGTGTTGTCTACGCGGGGGATTACCCGGACAGCTACTCACGGTCCTTCCTGGCCCAGGCTGGCGTTGCTTTGCAACACTTCCCGTGGCCGCCGGAGCACAAAGAGCCGGGAGAGCCTCCGACGAACGAGGTCATCGACGCGGAGAAGATCGATTTGGAGGGACAGGTCGGCGAGGAATGATGGGCCGATGTTTGGACATCATCACCTCGTCCCCCGGGTTCGGACGATTCCCTTTCACTCTTGCATACGGCCTTCGGGGTCGGCGTACAACACGTAGGCCAGCCACGTCGAGTTGTACGGCGCTGCCTGACGGATCTCCTCCCGGGCCAGCCGGAACGCGTCGGAGATGATATGGTTCTCCTGCAACAGCGCCTTGTAGAAACGCCGGGCGAATTGTAAGGCCAGGGCGTCGTTGACCTCCCACATGGCGCCGATGAACGCCCCCACCCGGGCGTCCTTGACCAGACGGCTGGCCCAGCCGCCCAGTCCGGTGAAGCTGAACTCCTCCCGGGCTCCGTAGCAGGCGTTGATGAAGATCAGCGGGCGTGGCCGTCGTCCGCCGAAGCGTGCCCGGATGTCGGATGGGCGCAGCGGGCCGCCCGACAGGGTGATGGCCGAGTCATTGGGGAGCGTGGCGTCGAACTGGCCGTGGCAGGCGAAGTGCAACACCGAGAACTCGCCGTGTTCCAGCCAATCCAGCACTTGCAGCCGATCGCTGAAAGGCGCCAGTGGTACGATCCCCGGTCGGAGCTGATCGAGCTGCCCGACGAAGGATAGCTCCTCTTGCACGGATCGCAGGTTGATGCGACTGGGAGCCACGGGTCGCGCTGCTCCTACCGGTAGAAGGTCGGCCGTACCGGGCCCGGATAACCATCGTGAGATGGCGAACTGCTGGCATAGGAACGGTTCGTCCTCTCGTTCTCCCTCGTTGTTATAGCGGTAAGGCTTGATGATTTCCCAGGGCATCCATGGCTCATCAGAAGTGACCAGGATGGAGTGCACGTGGCGCTTGAACCGCCAGTACTCCCGTTTGAGCTCGTTAGGGATTAGCTCATCCCACAGCTCATTGCCTATGGCCGCCAGCCGTCGTTCGGCGTAGGCGCGCTCTTCCGGTGTGGATGGGGCGGTGCCTGCCATCCGGCTCATCTCCTGGTACACAGCCTGCATCTTCTCCAGCGGCGACCCTTGTAGGGTTACCTGACCGAACTTGGCGTGGTTGTACCCGACCTTCTCCTTCGTCGAGTGGAGCTCAAAGTATAGCGTGCGGCTGTCGTGACGATCCAGCTCCACGCATAGCTCCAGATCCGGCGGTGGGATCGTTGGAGCGGTTCGGAGCTCGAGGACCGCGAGTTCCTCTGGCTGCGGGGTCTCGCCCTCGACCAGATGTTCCACCACGAGCACGTTGCGCCGTATCGTGCCGATCCGCCGGCCGAATTGGTAGAAATCGACTCGGATCTGCTGATCCCCTAGACGGCGCGGAATGAGCACAAATCGTTCCTCGGTGTCGTCCTCACGGTCGACCTGTATGGTGCGGGTGTTGCTCCCTTCGATGTCGAAGCCACGGGCGCGCACAACGATCTCGACCTCGGGTGGGTGTTCTGGTTCCCCGGTGTCCTCGATGGTGATCGCTTCCGCCTCGGGTTCCGGTGCCTCGATCAGGAGTTGGACGAACAGGCTAAACCGCTCGTTGACGATCACCTGATCCGGGCAATCCAGGTTGGGATAGCGGGTTAGCAGGGTGGGCTTCTCGTGGAGAGCCTCCGCTGTTTCCTCCAGGGACTCCTCGCCTCGGGTCATCGAGAGATGAGGGGGCCCTGCCTCCGGGGATTCCCACAGTTTGGGTGGTGGAGCTGCCATCACAGGCGGCCCCACCGGCTCTCCCTGAATCCCGCGATCCAGTCGGTCTGGCAATCGATCCAGGAGATCGGGGTCACCGGCTCCGCCTCGGGTCTTTGGCCCTTTCGTCTCGTCGATCAGGTGTCCGACTAGGGCTCGGACGCCGGGCATAGCGTCTAGCGCCTGCAGGAAGGTTACGACCGCCTCGCCCTGCTGGAAGTCCCATTGGGCTGCGGCGTACGCTTCCCGCATCTGTTCGTATAGCGCCTCTACTTGTTCCTGTTCCTCGGTGGAGAGCTCGTTCCAGCTGACGATCAGCACGGTGACGATCGCGTCGATGCGTCCCAGTGCCTTTTGGGGCTGAATCTGTGGCATCGCGGACTCTCCTTTCGCTTGCTTATAGCCCATTGATCCAGCGGATCAGGTCAATCCAGCGGGTTTCGGCGAAGTCGATCGTCTGGTAGAACGGGGAAAGGTTCCGGGCCGGCATGTAGATAGACATGCCGTGGGCCCGTTCCGCATAGCCTGGACCTTGGGCCACCTTTGCGAGGATGGGACCCTGGCCGGGAGCCAGATATTCGCGTAGCACTCGGGCGTGTTCGATCACTTCCGTATCGCCTCCCTGGTAGCGGGAGAGGAACTGGTCGAGGAAATCGGCCAGATCGACGTACTCCGGGTCCTCGAAGGCGAAAGCGGATTGTTTGGCGTCCAACAGGGCCAGCCGCGCGGTTGGCCCGCCCTGGAGAGTTACATCGACGAAATCGCGGATGATCTGGCCGGCTTGGCGCATCATGGGAAGGTGTACAAGTGACTGGGTGACATGAGACGTGGAGCGCGTGGCCGGAGTGTACGAACGCAGGTATTCCTCGATGATCGTGCGACCGAACTCCTCCGGCGTCATCTCAGGTCTGGCCGTCAAATGGCTCATGATTGAGGTATAGGGCCAGCCGGCCATGGGCTCGACCTCTTGTGAGGCGATCATGTAGTCGGCCAGATCTCGCAGTTGATATTGGACCTCGGCCATGGCCATCAGACAGGCGTCCATGCCGATGATGTCCAGCCGTTGGCCGGTCGTTTGCTCGGCGTTGGCGATGGCCTGTTTCAGTTCCGCGTTGGTCAGGAAGTCCATCGATGTGTCGTCGGCGGCGATCCCGCGCGTCTGCGGGTCGGGGATGGCCATGATCTTCTGCCCGGTGGTGCGGAAGAGCGGCCGGGCCCTGCCTCCCACCAACGGTCGCGTTGCCCGTGACACGGAGCGCACGCTGGCGTAGATGTCGTCGTCTTTCCAGCCCATACCATGATTCCAGATGACGAGCATATAGTGCTCAGCCGGGCGGCGATGCATTCCCCACACGATGAAATCGGTCAGCGTGCGCGGGTCGCCGCAATTCGTCTCGTCGATGACCTCGACGATGTGGTCCATGGTCGTGCCGCCGCGTTGGATCTCCAGGCGGTAGGTCCGGTCCCCCTCGGTGATCGTGTCAAACTGGGCCAGGATGGCCACCTCGTCGGTGGAGCCCACCTTTTGTGCCTCTTCCAGGTCGACATAGCCTGCGCTGGTCATCTCCGCCATGAGTGATACCTTGCCGTATTTGGAGTCGAATATCCGGCCGTTATCGCCGGCCATGTAGAGCAGGACGGTCCACTTCCGCCGGGGTGGGGAGGCTGTTCCCCCACCCGCGCTGGGACTGGATGCAGGCGGAGATGAAGGGGCAGAGGGCGTTTCGTGGTGGTCGGGAGAGGGGCGTCCCAACAGGCGGTTCAAGGTGCGCAACAGGACATTCCATAGATCGGCTATCGTCACAGCTGTCTCCTTTCCTTTCGCCCGTGGAACAAGGCAGATCCAAAACCAACGCGCAGCTAGGCTGGGCACTGATTGACGCTAGCAGTATAACAGAAAAATCGGATTCATGTAAGGCGCGTGATGGCCGGTCCAGGGCTTTTCGGTAACTGCTTCCATAGGGATCGTTTGACAGGTCGCATCCGAAATATTAGAATGCGAAATAATCTTGCCTTTTGGGCGGGGATGGGAGATGGTTTTATGTGTGAGGATCAGGATCAGTATATCGCGGAAGTCAAACGATGTGTGATCGCCATTCACCGGGCGATGAGTCACCATCGGCAGGCGACGTCCCAATTCGGCCTGGGTGGGGCACAGCTCGCCGCGTTGCGCTTGCTGACAGAGCGCGGCCCTATGCGGTTGGGCGAGCTGGCTGGGGAGCTCTATCGTCGCCCCAGCTCGACGTCTGCCCTCATCGACCGGCTGGAGGAGTTGAGGCTCGTGCGGCGTGAGCAGGACCCGGAGGATCGTCGGGCCATTCGTGTCGTACCCACCGCCGAGGGGCGTCGGATCGGCCAGCGGATTCCCCCGTCTCCTATCAGCCGATTGCTCACTCATCTGCAATTTCTGTCGTTGGAGCAACTCGGGCAGATTGCCATCGCGCTGAGGCAGGTGACTACGTTCATGGAGACTCAGAACGACGCGGAGGATAAGTGATGAGTGATGGCACGTTGGCTCAGGGCCAAGTCGCGGGCAGGCTCTCCACGCGTGCTCGACGGGATTACACGCAAGGCAATTTGCTTGTCAATATCCTCTTGCTGGCCTGGCCCATGGTATTGGACATGGCCTCCCTGAGCGTGTATCAATTGGTCGACGCCTTTTACGTAGGTAAGCTGGGCGCGGTCGCGCTGGCGGCGGTCAGCATCAGCAGTACTCTTAGTTGGGTGCTCAACGCGCTCTCCCGGGGGCTGGGGGTCGGTGGTCTGGCCGTCGTTGCCCGGCGCGTTGGCGAACACAATGAGGAGGCCGCGGCGCACGCCGCCTGGCAGGTGCTCACGCTGACAGCCGTTTTTGGCATCTTCCTGGGTTTCATCGGCATCGCAACTGCCCGCTCTGCTCTTCGTTTGTTGGGAGCAGCGCCCGATGTCGTGGCAGTGGGAGTGGCTTTTCTGGATGTCACCTTTGCCACGTTGGTCATCATCATGATGCTTGGCGTGACGAATGCCATCCTACGGGGCGCCGGCGAGGCTACCACTGGCATGTGGACGATGTGGCTGGCTAACGGCATCAGCATCTTGCTCAGCCCCGTACTCATCTTGGGGTGGGGACCCATCCCGGGATTCGGTGTCGTCGGCTCGGCGCTGTCCTTTGGCATGGGCCAGACTGTGGGGCTGGTTGCGGCCCTGGCAATGCTGCTCAGCGGCCGACTGCGGATCCACCTGCGTCTGGGCCATTATCGCGTCGACTGGCCGCTGATGAAGCGCATCATCCTCATCGCGCTGCCGAGTTCATTCCAGATGTTCGTCCGTTCCTCTTCTCGCGTGATCGTCACGGCAATCATTGTCTCCTTTGGCACGGCCGCCATGGCTGGCTATGGTGTGGCCAACCGTATGTTGATGTTCACCTTCATCCCTGGCTTCGGCCTGGGCAACGCGGCCAGCACGCTGGTCGGGCAGAACTTGGGCGCCCGCAGGCCGGATCGGGCTGAGCGCACTGCTTGGATCGTGGCCGCGATGAACATGGCGCTGTTAGGCTCCGCAGCGCTCCTCTTCGCGTTTCGCGCGAAGGAGATCGTCAGTATATTCGCTCATGATCCTGCCGTCGTCGCTGTGGCGGCCACTGCGCTGCGGATCATCAGTGTTTCCCAGATCATCTCCGCCCTTGGTGTCGTCATGGGGCGCTCGTTCGATGGTGCAGGGGACACGATGCCCGCGATGGTGGTGAATATCGGCACGCTCTACCTGGTGCAGATCCCCGCTGCTTACCTCCTGGCCCATGTATTGGGCTTAGGTGTCAATGGGGTGTGGCTGGGGTTCGCGCTGTCCAATGTGATGAATGGGCTGATGATGGCAATATGGTTCAATCGAGGGAGGTGGAAGCATCGCGAGGTGTGAGAATCCGTATCATGACGGTCATTGAGGCCGCGGGCTGTGTCGGATGAGACTGTTTTGCTACGGCTAAAGAAGAGGGGCAGCCAGCAGTTGCCCCTCGTGAGTTCCCGGCCAGCCGGGCTCGAACGGCATATTCAGGGTTATTCGCCGCGATACATGGCGAGCACCCGCTCCAGTCGCCCGGCGCTGTCTTCCAGTCCACCGGGACGGCTGCGGGCTAGCCATATCCGTTTGTACTCAGCTATGATCTCCTCCAGGTCCGTCGCCAAAGCCCGGCGCGTCTCCTCGGGAATATTGGCGATCTCGTCGCCTTCGGCCTGGAGTCGGGCGATACCCAGGCGGCAGCCGTGTTTCATCAGGGCCGCTGCGTTGCGGAATTCGTCGAGGATCAGATCGGCGTCAGGGCGATCCATGCGCGCCTTGGGGAGCTGGGCCATCACCTGGTCGATGTATGTCGACGCCTTCTCCAGTCCTTCGACCGTGAGTCCTGCGGTTCGGCCCTCGGCGATGGGACGGTCTGGATAGAGCAGGATCGTGATCAGGATCGATCCGTAGACGTCCACCTGGGGCACCTTATAAGCGTTGCCGAGGTCGAAGGCCAGCTTGCCCATCACCCCTGCCGCGTCCCGGAACGCGTGTAGGTCCAGCGCGCGCGGCAGGTCGATGTTGCGGTTCGCCTGGGCCGCCCAGCTCACGGCCGCGCCGTATGCGTATCCCAGGAAGGAGATGGACGGGTGTTGCCAGTGGCCGTTGTCGCCCCAGTCGGTGTTCAGGAACCCGATCGCTCCGTGCGCCAGCCCATTTTCTGCCGCGTTCCACAGGTTGCCCATCGCGTTCTCCGTACGCCCTCCGACGCTGTTCCAGGTGGACGTTCCCGGGCAGACGTAGTAGGGCACGCCAGCCTGGGCGAACTTGGCACCATTCTCGGCGAAGGGATGGTCGGCATCGTACCCCCATTCCAGCGCGATGATGTCGCCCGGCAGCTCTGGGATCAACTCGGAGTGGTGAAGGATGATGTCTCCCCAGAACTGCATTGTCCGACCGCGTCGCTGTACCAGGTCGTGGATCTTCAGCAGGAACTCCAGATAGACCCGCCCTGGGCCGCGCTCCTCGCAATCCTGCTTGCTCCGCCCTTGCCCCAGATCGAAGGTTTCATCGCAGCCGACGTTGAACTGCTGGCTGGAGAAGTGGGGCAATAGCTCGTCGTACAGCTCACGCAATAACTCGATGGAGCCCGGATCTGACGGGCAGAGGCTGAACGGCTCGTCGTGCCATTCTCCCCACGGGGATTGCCAGCCGTCGGGGCATTCCGCCAGCGGCCGGTAGCGATCGTATTTCAGCCAGCGGTGCATGTGGCCGAAGGAGTTCTGATTGGGCACAAGCTCGATGAACCGTTCCCGACAGTAAGCATCGAGTGTCAGGATCTCCTCTCCCGTCAAGGGAGACGCCTTCTCCCACACTTCTCTGTGGTTGCGATAAGCAAAGGTGTGTTCCATGTAGAGCTGGAACTGGTTGATTTTCCACTCGGCCAGCATGTCCACCAGCATATACAGGGTCTCCATCCTTGGAACCCTGTCCCGGCTGATGTCTAGCATGACGCCCCGGTGGGGGAAGTCGGGCCAGTCCTCGATGCGCAGGCAGGGAAGCTCCTTGGAGCCAGCGGCCTGGCGGGCGATCTGCCGAAGTGTCATGGCCGCGTAGAAGGCGCCTGCGGGGTCGTGGGCTACGATCCGGATCTGATCAGGCCCGATCGTCAGGTGGTATCCTTCCGGCTGCGGGACTTGCGTCGGGTCCACATGCACTGTGGCACCCAGCCGGCCGAGGTCGTCTCCTCGCGCGGCCGTCAGCTCCCAACGTTGCCCGACCGCGGATAGGGCCTCCTGGATGGCACGTCCGGTGGCGAGCAACGCCTGAGCATCGTCCTCCAGCCAGATGAAGCGGTCGGGCTGGAGGCGGTGGCTACCCGGCAGCTCATACAGACGTTGCGGGGAGGGCAACAATACGAGGTTTGGGGACATCATAGACCTCCTGAGTGTGGTATCTTGTGAAGGCGAAGGGAACATGTTTCTCCGCGACTATGGCGATTCGCATTATAGCAGGGTGGCGTTGCCTGTCAACGGGGGAAAAGTTGGGGTTCTTACGCATTTTGAGATTAGGCCTATGCTTTGATTGTGGTACAATGGGGCCCTGGTGGGGGAATTCCCCCGTCGTTGAGAGCCGTTCAGGAGGTCTGTCGTATGACGGTGAGGTTCCATCTGTTCGTGAGTGCTGGACCGGATATGGAGGCGGAGCGCGAGGTAATCGGGCGGGTGGTGGCGGGGTTGCCCGTCCAGCTTGGCTGGGAGATCAAGCGCACGCCGCGGCCGGGTGATGCGCAACCGGCCGATCTGGAAGCCGTGCAGGGAAGTGACCTCTTTGTGATCATGATGGGGACGGACATCTCGGCGCCAGTAGGGGTGGAGCTGGACGTGGCCCGGCGCAGTGGTCGGCGGATCGTGCCGCTGCTTCGGCCTGGTCCTCGTACCCCTGCTGCTACCGTGTTCTTGCACGATGTGCGACTGGATTGGCAGCGTTTCGAGTCAGTGGCGGAACTGGAGAAAATGGTGCGGACGGTGTTGATTGATGTGTTGTTGGAGCGCTCGATCGAGTTCAGGCTGACGCCCGAGGAGTGGAAGGCGTTGGATGCGCTGCGCTCAGCGATGGAGGAAGGAGAGGATCGAGATGTACCGGAGCCGGCCGGTGCTGGCGGCGGTGGCGTGATCTTGGGACCGG
>JAGHDS010000201.1 GCA_021159845.1 Anaerolineae bacterium | reverse complement strand
TGATCCAAGACCGTGTCGAGCTCGTCATCGGTGAGCTGCTCCGGTCGAGGCACTTTCGCCGGGTTCGCCGAGACATGATAGGTCGCCCGATCCTCGTCGTACCGTTCCAGGGCGAAGGCGAGGATGTCCCGGAAGAGTGCTGGATCCACGCGTGCGATCGCCCGTAGCGCCTCCAGATAAGAGGTCCCCGCCGTCTTGAGATGCACCAGATCGCCGGCATATTCAGCGAAGATGGGATAGATGCTGAACTTGTCGGAGCCGGAATGGAGGCTGAGCTTGTACGGGCCGAAGTAATGCGCGATGGCCACGTGTTGGACAAAGCTCGCCTCAAATTCCGCCAGATCGCCTATGTAATCCACACCCTTCTCGAACCGCCCGATATATCGCGGGGCCAGGCTCACCCATTCCACCCTCAGCCGCTTGAGCTCACTGGCGATGAAAAAGTGCTCATGGATCGTGGTGGGCGTCTCCGTCTCATCGACCGATACTTCCAACTCGAACGGCTGACCAGCCATTCGAGAGGTGAGGTGACGGTACATGGTTACTGTGTGGGCGATAGCCTTGCTGTACTTGGCCGCCGCCCGCCACAGGCGCTCCTCGTCGAAGGTGAGCTTGAAGCTGCCCAGGTCGAAGGATTTATCCAGATAGAGCGTCCTCAGCTTCTCCGGCGAGCCGTCCAGGACATCCCAAGGGAGCGACTGGACCTTCGCCTGCAGCGTGGGCAGGTCATCGAAATGGGCCGCGTTGTCGACGTGGTCGCCAGGGTCAATGGTGTAGAAGGTGAACCCAGCGTCAACGCAACGGTCAATGTCATCCGGCGTTTTCAGGTGGTCCGCGTCAGCTCCGTACCCATCGCGCCAGCCCTCCTGAAACACGCCCCACATGGCGTCATCCATAACCTGGTCGGGCGTGCGCTGGGTGCGCTCCATCTCGCGGATGGACTGTTGAGCGAAGATGGGGATCATAGTGTGCCTGCGCACCGCTCGCACATGTCCGGGCGTGGCCAACCCCAGTCGATCGCCGCACCCCACGGATTTGTGCAAGCCAAGCGTCACAGGGTTGGTGAAGGGCACGGTACGGCGGAGCGCCAGCGCGTTCGTGTGGTTCGTAGGACATATTTGAAGCGCCAGAGAGGTGCCGTCGATTTGGACGGCTTGAGCGGTGCCCTCGAACTCGGGATTGCCATCCTGGGACAGGATACCCAGCCATTTCTCCATTCCTCGCCGGCCCAGGAAGTAGAGCGCGTGGCGAGCGGCGGTGATGGAGCGCGGATAGATCGTCATGTTGCAGATCTGGCCTAAGCGTGCCGCCACGTCGTCAGCCCTTTCATCGGGAAGGGCCGGGCCTAGCTGTTCCATTTGAAGTAGTTCTAGAATGGATGACATCGCTTATCTCCTCGCTTACGGAAATGTAGTAGATTCCCGTGTGATCAGATGACACGGTAGGATCTCATTGGAAACTTCGTGGCCTGCCAGCAGGTTGAGAACCATCTGCATAGCTCGTCGTCCCATCTCCATCCGGGGCTGGTGGATCGTGGTCAGCGGTGGTGTGACGTACCAACCGGCGTCGATGTCGTCGAATCCGACTACGCTAAGCCTCTTCGGAATGGAAATACCGCTCTCACGTGCGGCGACCAGGACGCCGATGGCTGTACGGTCGTTATAACAGAGCACGGCAGTGGCCCCGACGGACAGGAGCTGCGATAATGCATCCCGGCCGTTCGCGACATCATCGCTCGTATCCGACACGATGATCAGATCAGGATCGGGTGTGATGCCCGCCCGTTTCAATTCGGCCTGGTACCCGGCCAACCGGCGCTGGTTCGATGGGGGGCGGAAGCTGGACCCGATGTACCCGATGCGTCGGTGCCCCAGGTCGAGTAGATGTCGAACGGCCAGGCGGGCCCCCCCTTCGTCATCAGCCGAGACCGAGTAGATGTATTCGCCGTTGGCCTGATTGTTGATGAGCACGATGGGGACGCTTAGCTCCTGGAGCCGCTCTGAGTATAGGTTCCCTACCCGAGAGGCCAGGACGATGACGCCATCCACACGTCGGGTGTGGAAGGCTTCCACGATGGCCATCTCCCGTGCCGGATCGGCATGGGATGAGCTGAGCAAGACGCTGTAGCCAGCTGCTGTAGCCAGATCCTCAATGCCGTCGACGATGCGATCGATGAATGGGTCCGATAGTTGCGTGACGACCAGTCCCAGGCTGTGGGTTCGCTTGGTGACCAGACTGCGCGCGACCAGGCTGGGGGTGTACCCCATCTCCTTGGCGATGTGACGGATCCGGTCCCGTGTCGCGGGCGAGATGCGCCCTGTGCCTTTGAGTGCCCGGCTGACAGTGGAGTGGCTAACCCCGGCCGCCCGAGCGATGTCTTTAATAGAGATATGTGATCTCATGGCCACCGAGCTGTGGTCGCGAAAAGGATGATGATACTCATTCACATGTAGGAGACGAGAACGGCGAGGTGGCTACCTCATCAGTTAGAAGGTAGGCTGTGATTATGGATTATCCCGTCCCCTCCGCGGGCGAAAGCTGTGCACACGTGTGCGCAGCAGGTAATCGCACTATACCAGAAGACACGCTGGCTGTCAATGTTACGATAGCGCTGTATCGCCAACCGACGCTGGCCAGAAGATCGAAGTTGCAGGCGTTGCATCTCCTCGTAAGATAGGCTAGAATCTGTCTGGCCATAATCATTGTGTGATGCGAGCTGATAGTCAGCAAAGGAGGGCATCGTGGAGATTCATGTGTTCCCGACCAAAGAGGAGATGGGACGGGCGGCCGCGGAGAAGGCCGCCGAGAGCTTGAGAGAAGCAATCGCTCGCAAGGGACATGCGACCTTCGTGGCCGCTACCGGGGCATCTCAGTTCGAGTTTTTGGATGCCCTGGCGTCCATGCCAGGCGTCGACTGGGCGAAGACGACGATGTTCCATCTCGATGAATACATCGGCTTACCGGAGACGCATCCGGCTTCCTTTCGTCGTTACCTGAAGGAACGCCTGGTGGATCGCGTGCATCCAGGGACGGTGCACTTCATTCAAGGGGATGCCCCCGATCCCAAAGCGGAATGTGAGCGGCTAAACCGGCTGATCTCCCAATATGAGATCGATGTGGCCTTCGTCGGAATCGGGGAGAACGGGCATCTGGCCTTCAACGACCCCCCGGCCGATTTCGAGGTGGAGGATCCCTACATCATCGTCGAGCTGGATGAGAAGTGCCGGCGCCAACAGCTAGGCGAAGGATGGTTCGCGTCCCTGGACGAGGTCCCCCGTCGCGCCATCTCCATGTCCATCAAGCAGATCATGAAGTCACACACGATCGTGTGCACCGTGCCCGATCGGCGCAAGGCGGAAGCTGTACGTGATTGCCTGACCGGTGAGGTAACCCCCCTGCATCCGGCGTCCATCTTGCAGACCCACGACCGCACGTACATCTTCCTGGATGTGGAAGCGGCCTCGTTGTTGCCTAACCGGGAGAAATAGCGTCAGGGACAACGGATCAGTTTTTCCCTTCGGGGTGGGGGAGGTATTGCCCTCTTCCACCCCAAGTAGTTGTTGGCAATCCCGTGCTTTACGCCCGGCGGCTGCCAGCGATTCTGCGCGCGATTACTGGGCTCCCCTTCCCCGCTGTGGCTCCCCGCCGGCGGGGAAGGGGAGCCCAGTAATCG
>JAGHDS010000208.1 GCA_021159845.1 Anaerolineae bacterium | reverse complement strand
CCGCATAGCGTACGGCGATGATCTCGGCGGAGTGGACGAAGCGTTCCGGCTGGCGTCCGAAGAGCAGCACGCCAGCGTAGGTGGGCGTCATATGCCCACCCTCCTGACGTATGAGGCAGCCGCGGGTGAGCAGTGCCGCGTACGGGTCGTCCCGAGCAAACCCGCCCACCTCTCGGACATATCGATGAATCAGTTCCGTGTCCAGATCGGCCAGGGTGGCATCAGGAACGGGACGGGCCTCGAAGCCTGTTTCCCCCCGATCCAGCAGGAGATGACGGAGCTCTGTTGATGTGAGGGGCCGGTTGTGCACGCCCGCGCGGGTCAGGAACTGCCCGCGGAAGCTGTACACGTGAGGAAGTCCAGGTGGTACGGTCACGACACATACCGATTCCCCATCCACATCAACGATCGCGGGTAGCGGCAGGATAAGTGGTGGATCGGCCATCAGCGCGGCGGCCAGGGCGCGCTCCCGTGCCTCGTCGGGATCGCGAAGGCCAGAAGGGACCCCACGGCGGGTCACACCGAGGAGGAGGACGCCACCGTGCGCGTTCGCCAAGGCCACGAGCGTTTCCGCCAGGGCACGAGAGGAAACGCTCGCCGGGGCAAAAACCACCGCCTCGCCCTGCCCGTCCGCCAGCCAGGAGCGCACGTCATCTGCTGTAGGCTGCGTGTGCACCACGGCTCCCACGCCCGTCACTGCGATCCTCCTCCTTGGTCTAGTCGTACGTCATCGATCCGCCAAGAGATCGTCTCGGTAATCTTCGTTGGCCTCTGGCGTACCAATCGCCAAACCAGCCGGTGTGGCCCGAAATCATCCGCGTGGAAAGTGTGGATCTCCACAGTATTCGCCAGCGGGCCCGGGTAAATCACTTGTCGCACGCGAATGGTCTTACGTCGTACGAAGGCGTGCTCACTGAACAATCGAAGCCATGCCTCCCGACCGTTCTTCGTCATCAGGCGATCGAACACGGTCTTGCCCGACTCATCCGGCGGTTCCTTTTGCTGTAGGAGAAAGCTCAGGACCGTGGCCTCCGGGTAGACCGGCTCCGGCGGAACTCCTCGGCAAAAGGTGAGACTGGAGTATTCCGAGATGAAACGGTGCTGGCTGAAATCGACTCGATACCGTTTTTCCGTGCATAGATCACTGCGATCGTTCCGGCGGTGTCTTGTAGCGACGGCCCTAAGTGGAACACCCTCAGTCGTCCAGTACTTGGGCTTGTCGAATTGCAGTGTGTCATCGCCGACAACCTGTGTCACCCGGTAGCGTTTCGCCAGACTATCCCACCAGGCCATCGTCAACTTGGTGGGAACCCCATGTCGGTATCCCAGAAGCAACAGTGTATCATCTTTCCCATCATGGTTGCTATCTACTACTTTATACTGGGCGTCGGTGTCGCCGATGTAGCCGATCGCCTGGTCGTTCTCGGGGTTGGGCAGCAAGGTGTAGGGAACGAGCAACGCGGCAATCTGTGGCGGTAGAGGAGTCCCATTCTGATAGGCGGAGAGATCGGCCTGAGCGTTATAGATCACGGCTCCTACCAACCCCTGGTCGTAACGGAAGAGCAGCAGCCATTCCGACGGCTGATCTCCATCTATATTGATGGTGGCCAGCTCGTGGATGGGCTTCCAACCCACGGGGAGGATCTCCTCCAGATGGATAGGAAGCGAGGGATTTTCCTCCTCGTCCGAGGCGAATTGACAGCCGCCGGTCATCAGCGAGATGACGATGATCATCAGGAAGCGTGAAAGGATACCACGTATGGGCATCTCATCCCACCAAGGGTGATAGCTGAAGGGCTCTAGGGAGCACTTTGGAACGATGAGCCTCTGAGATGGACTCTCATGTTAAGAGAGCGTCTGGAGAGCCGTGTCACACGGTTAAGGTAAAGCCTCCCCGTATTTTGCTCTCACCTCCCCGAGGCAGTTACCGATGGGGGTATGGTAGCAGCAGCCTGGCGCCGATGACGCGTGGGACGTCTGTGCTTCTCCCCGGGTTCTGGTTCGACCAGCGCTATAGACAGCACCTCATCCATACGCTCCACTAACACGATCTTCAGGTCCCGCCTGACCCGTCGGGGGATCTCCACCAGGTCCTTCTGGTTCTTCCTGGGCACGATCACCGTCTCAAGCCTGGCGCGATGGGCAGCCAGTACCTTTTCCTTTAGCCCGCCGATGGGGAGCACTCGGCCGCGCAGCGTGATCTCGCCGGTCATCCCCACCTTGCGGCGGATTGGGCGCCTGCTCAGCGCTGAGATCAGGGCCGTCGCGATCGTGATCCCCGCGCTGGGACCATCCTTGGGGATGGCCCCCTCGGGCACGTGGATGTGGATGTCCAGCTTGTCGAAGTCCACCTGTCCGAAGCCCAGCTCATCGGCGTGGGAGCGAGCGTAGGATAGGGCCGCCTGGGCTGACTCTTGCATGACCTCGCCGAGCTGCCCGGTCAACAACAGGTTGCCCTTGCCATTCATCAGTGTGACCTCGACGGAGAGCAAGTCCCCCCCGGCCTCCGTCACGGCGAGTCCTGTGGCCACCCCGATCTCGTCCTGTTCCTCGGCCATCCCGAAAGTGAACTCGGGGGGACCCAGATATTTGTGCAAGGAGGCCGGTATGACATGATGTGGTGCGGGCTTCCCTTCGGCGACACGGCGGGCCACCTTGCGGCATATCTGAGCGATGTTACGCTCCAGATTCCGCACTCCGGCCTCGTAAGTATACTCCCGGATGATCGTCCGCAACGCTTGTTCCGAGAAGCTCAGCTTGTGCCCGGTCAGCCCATTCTCCTCGATCTGACGGGGGACGAGGAACTGGCGGGCGATGGCCAACTTCTCCTCCTCGATGTAGCCTGAGAAGGGGATCACCTCCATCCGATCCCGCAGTGCTGGCGGCACGGTGTCCAGCACGTTCGCCGTCGTGATGAACATCACCTTGGACAGGTCATAGGGCACGTCCAGGTAGTGGTCTACAAATGCATGGTTCTGCTCGGGGTCCAACACCTCCAGCAATGCCGCCGCTGGGTCGCCGCGGAAGTCCAATCCCACCTTGTCGATCTCATCCAGCATGAAAAGGGGGTTTAGGGTGCCGGCTGTGCGCATCGTTTGGATGATCCGTCCAGGCATGGCGCCGATGTACGTGCGTCGGTGACCACGGATTTCCGCCTCATCTCGCACGCCGCCCAAGGAGATCCGCACGAACTTGCGTCCCAGCGCCTCGGCGATCGAGCGCCCCATAGAGGTTTTACCGGTGCCTGGCGGCCCAACGAAGCACAGGATGGGTTGCCGCATCTTGTCGGGTGCCAGCTTGCGCACCGCCATATATTCCAGGATACGTTCCTTTGCCTTCGATAGCCCGTAGTGGTGCTTGTCCAGGATCTCGGCGGCATGGGCGATGTCCATGTTGTCCTCGGTGGCCGTCTGCCAGGGCAGGTCGGCCAACCAGTCGAGGTAGGTGCGGATAATCGCTGCCTCTGGTGCAACGGGCGGCATAGTCGCCAGGCGCTCCAGCTCCCGCTCGGCTTTCTTGAAGGCCTCCTCGGGCAAGCCTGCCGCCTCCAGCTTCTCCCGCAGCTCATTGATCTCACGGGTTTGCTCGTCGGCTTCCCCCAACTCGCTTTGGATCACACGCATTTGCTCGCGCAGGAAATACTCCCGCTGCGAGCGGTCCATCTCCTCCTGTACCTGCTGATGGATCCGATTTTCCAGCTCCAGCACATCCAGCTCGCGCCCCAACAGTATACTCAGCCGTTGTAGCCGCTCCATCGAGTCGAACATCTCGAGCAGCCCTTGCTTTTCCTCTACCCCCATGTCCAGCACGGAGGCAATCAGATCGGCCAGCCAGCCTGGCTCGTCGATGTTCATCGCCGCAACGTAGGCTTCCTCTGGGAGATCGGGATCGAGCTGGATGCACTTTTCAAACAGGGCCAATGCGGCCCGCATCAGCGCCTCGGTGGGGAGCCCTTCGTGTGCTTTCTCTGTAATGGGTATGCCGCGCGCTTTCAAGAATGGCTCCACCTGGGTGAACTCGCTGATCTGTATTCGCTGGCGTCCCTGGCTGAGGACGCTGGTGCTCCCATCGGGCATGTGCAGCGTCCGGATAATCGTCACTTCCGTGCCCACGGTGTAAAGATCATCCGGTTCAGGGTTCTCTAAATCCCCATCGCGTTGGGCAACCACCATAATAGGCATGTTCACCGCCATTGCCGCCTCTACAGCGCGAACAGAGCGGTCTCGGCCGATGAAGAGGGGCGCTACCATGCGGGGAAACACAACCATATTGCTCAGGGGAATAACGGTATATTCCAGCTCTCCTTTCTCTTCGGTTTCTATCTCCATTGCATCCTCTAGCGACCCCATCAACGGTCCTAAGAAGGCCATCTCATTCGAGAAGTCCAAAGGTACGTTAAGCTTCATTTCCGGTGATTCCTCCGACGTAAGCGGTAGCCCATCTGCACTGAGGAGGGATAACCACGCTTGCTATTAAGGTGATGATACCACATCCGTAGCGATTTGAGTAATGGTGATGGCATGGGTGACCCTCAGGGAGACGAGATGCCTCGCGCACCGCACACCGGCTATCTCCTGCCGTCAGGATAAGGGACAGGCGGCCCGGTGGCCTCGCAGCGGCGCATGCCGACGGCCCTCCCAGTCACCTTTTCGGTTTGTCCAGTTTCATGAGAGGTGAGTAATGAAAAAGAGGCCCCCCGGCAGACAGGGGAGCCTTGGTATGTCACCCTCGGAGGGGTCAGCCCTTAAGGAATTCGTCAATGACGGCCTTGCTGATGCGGACCTGGCTGCCGATGCGGCGGGCTTTGAGCTCGCCGCTCTCGATCAACGCCATAACGTCGTCTTCGGACACACGCAGGTAGGCGGCCGCCTCGGCCGGGGTCATCACATCGGGGACGGACGTACTGGCGCCTGTTTGGGCAGATTGTTGCTCGATCTGCTGCTTGGTCTGCGAGCTCATGGCTTGGGTGATGGCCTGGGCCATCGCCGCCGCGTCGCGCATCGCCCGGGCTGCCTGGAAT
>JAGHDS010000513.1 GCA_021159845.1 Anaerolineae bacterium | reverse complement strand
GTCCTCGCCCAGATCCTCATCCCCCTCATGCCCACTCACATCTATGTAATCGGCGACATCCTTGTCGCCGGAGTTCTCCTGGCAACCGCCGAGATCGGCATTTACCACACGATCACCGCCGACGACGAACACTATCACCTGGCGAGCATCATGCTCAACGTCACCGTATACGCGGTGACCCTCGTCCTGTTCCTCCTGGTATACCACAGCCGCACACGCAGCCTGATATCCGCCACACTGATCGCCGTGATCAGCACATTGCTGGCCCTCGAATCGCTCAGCAACACCCGACAACGACTGAGCGACATCCTGCTGTACGCAGGTATGATGGGCCTGTTGCTTGGGGAGATCACCTGGGCCTTAAACTACTGGCGAACCGCCAGTTACACGGCCGGCCTGCTCCTACTCCTCATCTTCCACCTGACAATCGGCCTCTCACAACAAAGCCTCCTGGGCAAGCTCACCCACCGCGTGCTTCTGGAATACGCGGTCGTGGCTCTAATCGGCATCACATTTATCATCTGGGCTGCCCCGTAAGCCTTCCCCCCTTTCACAACGGCCTCAGCATATCAGAAGCGCCTTGCCGTTGGCAAATTCACAGAAGCCAACGGTATTAAGCGACGCCATCTAGCACAGACAGCGGGGCACGCCCGAGGCGCGCGGCATCCACCGCCGCGCAGAGCAGACCAGGCCGATCGGCGAGAATTTCTCGCGGGACCTCGCGCCGCACCAGGGCCAACAACACATCCACCAACGCCCGATTGACCGGGGTAGCAACGCCCGCCCGGCAGCCGTACGACACCACAGCCCCATTCAGCCACTCCACCTCCGATCGATCCCTACCCCGATCAAGGTCGATATACAAGGAAGGCATCTTACCCCCCCGTCCCCGCTGAGCCATACGACGAACAAAGGGACGCAGCGCAGCCACCGGCAGGAGGCGTATCAGAGGTTCATACACCGGCCAGCGATAACGTCCAAGGCGCACCGGTCTAATGTCCAACGCCGCCATCACGGCGAAAGCCTCCCGCCAGACGGCGATCTCAATGGCCGCCAGCCGGGAATCACTCAGGACACGCTCCGGAGGCCACCCCAAAATGGCAGCCGTGGCATTCGCCGTCACGTTCATTAGCAGTTTCGTCCACTTCAGCCCCCGATAGTCCGGGTACAGCGTTATGTCAAATCCGGCGTCGGCCAACGCCCGCCCGATATCATCCAAAGAGCTGCCGGGTTCCACAGCAGAGATACCAACCACACCGTTCCGGGTAACCATCACGCGGCCGGGCTCCAACACGGCCACCGGCGTGGTGATCGCCCCGGCGATGACCTGGCGGGGTGAAAAGTGCCGCAGTAATGTCTCCTCATTGCCCACGCCATTCTGCAACGTCAGGATGCGCACCGAGTCACCCCACGTCGACGCGTGCTCCCGGAGGGCCGATCGAAGCTCGGCAGCGGCTGAGGCCGTGTCATATGCCTTAACGGTGAGCAACACCAGGTCAACGCGATCCCCGGCCGCGATCGCCTGATCGACAGAGGAAAATACGCGCACATCCCGCACGATGGTCGCCTGAGCGCCCTTGCCAAGCACGATTCCATGATCACGAACAGCGGTCACGAAAGATCGGCGGCCGACCAGCGTCACCGGATGTCCCGCCTGGCATAATCGGCCGCCGACAAAGGTTCCAACCGCTCCTGCCCCAAGGACCAAGACCCTCATTTATGCTCGTTCCAGTCGCGTCACCGGGCCACTCATATCAGCCCCATAGGCCCACGCCAACACCTCAACCGGGTGCACGGTCGGCACCCCGCTCCCATGCGTGATCTGCCAGCGACACGTCTCACTGTCACACACAGCCAAATCGGTACTGATCTCTCGAACCTGCCGGAATAATGGCTCCCCGATCGCCATAGCGATGTCGTACTTCTCATGCTTGTAGCCATACGTGCCAGCGATGCCACAGCACTCAGCGTCCGTCTCAACGATGGTCAAGCCTGGGATCAGGCTCATCAGGTCCACGGCCGGCCTCCCCATGCCATGCGCCTTCAACTGGCACGGAGCGTGGTACGGCAACGCAGTCCCAATAGACATAAAGTTAACATCGAGCTCGCCGCGCCCCTCAAGCAGCAACAGGAACTCGCATATGTCGTAGGTGTTCTCCGCCACCAGTCGGGCATCCTCGTCCCTTATGTCTAGAATATCCAGGTAGTCATGTTTGAGCATCAACGTACAGCTCGTGGATGTCCCGACGATCACGTACCCCTTTCGCACCCACGGCGCCAGCTTGCGAAGGTTATTGTACGCATATTTGCGCGCCCCTTTGAAATCCCCTTGAGACATGAGCGGAAGCCCACAACAGTTCTGCTCGGGGAGGATCACCTCCAAACCGTTGCGCTCCAGGACAGCCACAGCCGCCTGACCGACACGAGGTTCATAAAACTGCGTCGAGCAGCCGTGGAAATAGAGCACCTGGCCGCGGCCCCCAGGCTGCACGGGTCCCGGGACAGGCGCTTGATCGAATGAGAACGGCCGGCCGGGGGTAACCTTCCGCCGCTTGCGGTACCAATCCCGAAATGGTTCCCGCGCAAAAGAGGGGAACGGCGCCCGGTGGTCAATGCCAAGCGTCTTCTCGGCGAGCAGCCGGGCCGGCTTGAACTGTACCAGCCAGGAAGCCAACGGCGCCACCGGATGCCCCAGCTTACCGATCAACTCAGAGCGGCTGAGGATATAGTTGCGCAGGGGGATGCGCTCTGTCTCGTACAGCTTGGCACGCGCCTTGGCGTTCATCTCCATGATGTTGACCCCATGAGGACACGCCATGTCGCACACGCCACAGCCGGAGCAGTAGTCCACCGAGGCATCCGCCGTCAGTTCGCGTGGGTCACGGAACCGCTGGGCCTGAGGGCCGACATACTTAGGCCCGGGGAACAGGTCAGGAGCCACAGAAGCCACCGGACAAACTGTCGTGCAGATATTGCATTTAACACAGTGATCCAGGGTCAATCGAATATCCTGCAAATCCGCCATCAGGCACCGCCATCACTAGACATAATATAAACACGAGAACCAGACATCAAGAGGCCAATCTCTGGCTCAGGCCTGGCACTGTTGGGACTTTACGCCGTCAACTCTTTAATCCTGGCTGCCGCGGCGTACCCCGTGGCTATAGCCACGCCACCCCCGACGCCAGAGCGTGGATCAGCACCGTTTCGCAATAACGCTCCCACAACGTACAAATTATCCAAGACAACATGCC
>JAGHDS010000250.1 GCA_021159845.1 Anaerolineae bacterium | reverse complement strand
GTGCGCTCGTTCTTGACCATAGCGTTGACATGTGCCCCGCCTTTGTGCGAGAAGGCGCTGTACCCGACGAAAGGCTGATGCGGGTCCGGGCTCAAGTTCGCCGTCTCGGATACGAACAGGCTCAGCTCCCGCAGCTTAGTCATCTGCTCGGGAGAGACGCACTCATACCCCATCTTGAGCTGCAAGTTCGGGATGACAGCCGTGAGGTCCGCATTACCACAACGCTCGCCATAGCCGTTGATCGTCCCCTGCACCTGGGCACATCCCATCCGCACGGCGACCAACGAGTTCGCCACGGCCAAACCGCTGTCATTATGAGCATGAATGCCCAACGGCGTGTTCACGGCCTCACGGGCCAAGCGAATGGCCTCTTCAACCTCCCACGGTAAGCTACCGCCGTTGGTATCGCATAAAACGATCCAATCCGCCCCAGCTCGCTCGGCCGCCCGCAACGTATCCAACGCGTATTCGGGGTTCGCCTTCCATCCATCGAAGTAGTGCTCAGCGTCGTAGATCACCTCCTTGCCGTGCGCCTTCAAGTATCGCACACTCTCCTCGATCATGCGCAGATTCTCCTCGAGCGTCGCGTGCAGCACATCGCGCACGTGCAAGTCCCACGTCTTGCCGAAGATTGTGATCGCCGGCGTTTCCGCGTCCAGAAGCATTTGAATCTGCGGATCCTCCTCCACCGACCTATCGGCCCGACGCGTCGAGCCGAACGCCACAACCTTCGCGTGCTTTAGCTCAAGCGACCGGGCGCGTTCGAAGAACTCCGCATCTTTGGGGTTTGACCCCGGCCACCCACCTTCGATGTAGTCGACGCCAAACGCGTCTAACCGCTGCGTAATCCGCAGCTTATCCGCCAGAGAGAAGTTAACCCCCTCACCCTGAGAACCATCTCGCAACGTCGTATCGTAAATCCAGATCTTCGCCATCGGGGATTCTCCTTTCTAATTGGGATACAAGATAACCGTCACGATCCAGCGAGGCCAATGCTCCGCCTCCCCCGATGACGCGGGCGCCGACAGCGCCCGGGGACAACACCTCCTTTCTCATAAGTCCACTCCTCACCTGTCGGATATATGATGCATCATGACGTCAACAGGTCAACCACAGAGTCCAACAAAAGATCCGGCCACACACCACGGGCCAGATCCGCTTGTCGGAACTTTCCAGTCCGCACCAGGGCGCCTCGCAACCCGACGCGCTGGGCCCCCCTCACATCTACCTCGACGTCGTCGCCTACCATGACAACACGCTCAGCGGGCAGGCCCAGATCATGCAACGCCGCCTCGAACAAAGTGGATTCCGGCTTGCCAATGATGGTCGCTGCCTTACCGGTGGCGTACTCCAACGCCGCCACGAACGGCCCCGCGTCCAGTCGCAACCCGTCCGGCGCCCGCCAATATCGACTTCGGCCCAACCCGATCAGTTGAGCCCCCTCCTCCAACACCAGCCGGAAGGCGCGATTCAAAAGGGGAAACGTCCAGGCATCTCCCATATCCCCCACCACCACATAATCCGGGTGCGCATCATCCAGGGGAACGCCTTCGAAGTCAGCCAGCGCCCCCTCCGGGACGAGCAAATAGGCACTGGCCCCACGCGAGCGAAGGAACTCGCCAGCCGCCCACGGGGGGCCGTACACCTCATCGACGACGACGGGGAATCCCATGTGCTGCAGCTTCTCCGCCAGGGCCGCCCGGCCGCGAGAGGTTGTATTCGTGAGGAAGCGCAGAGGGATCCCAGCCTCTTTCAACCTCCGAACCGTCTCCACCGCCCCGGGGATCACCTGATCCCCATTATACAGCGTGCCGTCGAGATCGAAGATGATCGCTTGGGTCCCCGCCAGCTCCGGCCGCAACAGGCTCATCGGATCCGCTCCCTTACAGCTGTCCCCATCTCCTCCGTCCCAACGGTACGCTCTCCCGACCGCGCGATGTCCGCCGTCCGGTAACCATCCGACAGAACGGCGGATACGGCTTCCTCGACCGTCTTCGCCTCCTGCTCCAGCCCCAGCGAGTGGCGGAGCAACATGGCCGCGGAGAGAATGGCAGCCAGGGGATTCGCCACGCCCTGCCCGGCGATATCCGGAGCGGAGCCGTGGATCGGCTCGTACAAGCCGCGCGGCAACCCAACCGAATTCACGTCCTCCCCCAGCGAAGCGGATGGCAGCATCCCCATCGACCCAGCCAGCATGGACGCCTCGTCCGTCAGGATATCCCCAAACAGGTTACCGGTGACGATCACATCGAAGCGTGATGGCTGACGGATCAAATGCATGGCTGCCGCATCCACCAGAATATGCTCCAACCGCACGTCAGGGAACTCCGATTCCACAACCTCCGTAGCCACCCGACGCCACAACCGGGATGAGGCCAGGACGTTCGCTTTGTCCACCGATGTCAGTTGCCCACGCCTGCCTTGAGCCGCTTTCGCGGCCAGTCGAACCACCCGCTCGATCTCCGGACGAGTGTATAGCATCGTGTCATATGCCCGGCTACCGTCCTCGCCCGCCTCCTCGCGCGGGCCGAAGTAGACGCCGCCGGTCAGCTCCCGCACGACCAGGACGTCCACACCCGCCAGCGTCTCCGGGCGCAACGTGGACGCGTGAAGCAGCTCCGGGAAGAGCTTCACGGGACGAAGGTTGGCAAACAGCCCCAGCGCCTTGCGAATGCCCAAAAGCCCCTGCTCCGGGCGCACCTTGGCGGTGGGATCGTCCCACTTCGGGCCACCCACGGCGCCCAGGAGCACAGCGTCCGCCGCCCGACAAGCAGCGACGGTCTCATCAGGCAGAGCTGTGCCCGTAGCATCAATGGCGCAGCCACCTAACAGCGCTTCCTTGAACTCAAACTCATGACCAAACACCTGTCCGACGTGTTCCAAGACCTTGACGGCCTCGCCCGTCACCTCGGGCCCGATGCCGTCGCCGGGCAACACAGTAATGCGAGCCTTCATGTCACGCCCCTCACAGAATCGAATGAAACGCGAAGATCAAAGCCCATGCGCCTGCTCGTAGGCAGCGATGGCCTCCTCCTTGGACAACAAGTACCCGAGGTCATCCAGCCCCTGCAACAGGCAACGCTTACGATACTCGTCGATATCAAAGTGGAAACGCTGCCCATCCGGCAACACGACCTCTTGTTTCTCCAGGTCGATCGTGATCTGGAGCGTGGGGACCTCCTCCACCATGTCCATCAAATGCTCGACCTGTTCGCGCTCCAGGACCACCGGGAGCAAGCCATTCTTCAGGCTGTTATTATAGAATATGTCCGCGAAGTTAGATGAGATCACGGCGCGAAAGCCCGCGTCCAGGATCGCCCACGGAGCATGTTCACGCGAGCTACCGCTGCCGAAGTTGGAGCCGGCGATAAGGATCGTCGCCCCCTGATACCGCGGCTGATTCAGCGGAAAATCCTCGCGCAAGCTGCCATCCGGGTTCCGTCGCCAATCAGCGAATAACCCCTCGCCCAGCCCCTGGCGTGTAACCGTCGTCAGATAACGGGCAGGGATGATCTGATCCGTATCCACGTTCTCCGCGCGCAGCGGAACGGCTGTACCTGTATGCACGGTAAATGGTTCCATGACTCCTCCCATATCCGTTACTCGTCCCTCGTTGCCGTCCATCGTGCGCCCTTCTACAGCATCTCGCGCACATCCACGACACGGCCACTCACCGCCGCCGCGGCCGCCATCAACGGGCTCATCAGCAACGTCCGGGCCCCCTTCCCCTGGCGCCCTTCGAAGTTCCGGTTGCTGGTGCTGGCACAGTATTTACCCGCCGGCACTTTATCCTCGTTCATGGCAAGGCACATACTGCACCCCGGATTACGCCACTGGAAGCCGGCCTCGATGAAGATGCGGTCAAGCCCCTCTTCCTCCGCCTGGCGCTTGATCTGCTTGGAGCCCGGGACGACCAACGCCGTCACCCCTGGCGCCACCTTGCGCCCCTTCACCACCGAGGCCGCCATGCGCAAATCCTCCAGCCGGGAATTCGTGCACGACCCGATGAACACATAGTCGATCGGCTGCCCCTCGATCGGCTGCCCCGGCTTCAGCCCCATATACTCCAGCGCCCTCTCCAACATGCGGCGCTCATCCGGCGTGGCTGCGTCCTTCGGCCGAGGGATACGCTCCTCCACCGTGATCGCCATACCGGGATTCGTGCCATAGGTGACCATCGGCGCCAATCCATCCACGTTGATCGTCGTTTCCTTATCGAAGACGGCTCCTTCGTCCGTGACGAGCTGTCGCCACCGGGACACGGCTCGATCCCAGTCGGCCCCTTTGGGGGCAAAGGGACGTCCCTTGAGGTACGCAAACGTCGTCTCATCTGGGGCGATCATCCCCGCCCGCGCGCCGGCCTCGATCGACATGTTGCAGATCGTCATGCGCGCTTCCATGCTCAAGCTGCGGATGACCGGGCCACGATACTCGATCACGTGCCCCACACCGCCCCCCACGCCGATCTGGCGGATGATTGCTAAGATAATGTCTTTAGCCGTAACGCCAGGCCCCAACCGCCCCTCGACGTTGATGGCATATGTCCTAGGTTTACGCTGCAACAGGCATTGGGTGGCCAAGACGTGGCTCACCTCGCTGGTGCCGATACCGAACGCCAACGCGCCGAAGGCACCGTGCGTGGACGTGTGGCTGTCCCCGCATACGATCGTCATCCCTGGCTGGGTGATACCAAGCTCCGGACCGATGACGTGCACAATCCCCTGCTGCTCCCCTTTGATATCATACAACGGGATGCCGAACTCGGCACAATTCCGGCGCAACGTCTCCACCTGTTTGGCCGCGTCAGGTGGCCATTGGGAGATATCCAGGTCGCGAGTGGGAATCGCGTGATCCATTGTGGCAAACGTCCGGTCCGGGCGTCGTACCTTCAGGCCACGCTCCCGCAGGACCGTGAACGCCTGCGGCGAGGTCACCTCGTGAATCAGGTGCGCGTCGATGTACAAAACCGCCGGTGCCCCCTCCTCCTGGGTCACGACGTGGGCATCCCATATCTTCTCGAACATCGTCTTCGGCACAATTCCACCTCTCGTCAGAGAACTTGGTCGCTCACGCCCTATCCATTCTCGATAGGCCCATGCCGAGAGAGGCTGGTGAGCCCGGCGTGTCGGGCCCACCAGCCGGCCATCACGAGGCAGCGCCATTCCCATCCTCGGCCCTCGAGCTCTCCGATGTGCTCGTGACCGAGATGGTCGATTCCGTCGCCTGCTGCGCGGCCAACAGCTTATTTAGAGCCTGCATGTACGCCTTGGCACTGGCCACCACGATATCGGTGTCAATGCCCCGGCCGCTGAACACCCGGCGGCCGACCCCGCCCTGGGCCCGCTCCTTCGGCCCCACAGGCTCCACCGCCTCAATGCGAATCACCACATCACCAACGGCATCCAATCCCTCGGTGATGGCCTGAATGCCGAACTCAACCAGCTTGTTCGGCACTCCCACGATGCGATTAATCCCCTGATAGATCGCGTCGACCGGCCCGGTGCCGAACCCGGCCTCGGTGAACACCTTTCCGTCCGATAGCCGTTTCAGGCGAACGACGGCGGTCGGGATGCTCGGCCGTCCACACTGCACCTGCACAGCCTCCAGCGAATACGTCTCCGGCGGCTGATACAGCCGATCGGACACGATTGCCTCCAAATCGGCGTCCGTCACCACCTTCTTCTTATCGGCCAACTCCTTGAACTGCTGGAAGACCCGATCCAGGTCCTCGCGATCCAGGTGGTAGCCCATCGCCTCCAGCTTGGCGCGGAAGGCGTGGCGGCCGGAATGCTTGCCCAGCACCAGCCGGCTCTCGCTCAAGCCGATGGTGGACGCATCCATGATCTCGTATGTCCGGCGATGTTTGAGGATGCCATCCTGGTGAATCCCGGCCTCATGGGCAAAGGCGTTTGCGCCCACGATCGCCTTGTTCGGCTGAACCGGGATGCCGGTGTAACGTGACACCATATCGCTGGTACGATGAAGCTCCGTCGTGACGATGTTCGTGCGCAACCGGTAGTACGGCCTGCGCACATACAACGCCATCACGATCTCCTCCAGCGCAGCGTTACCGGCTCGCTCCCCAATCCCATTGATCGTGCACTCTACCTGACGAGCGCCAGCCTGCACACCCGCCAAAGAGTTAGCCACAGCCAACCCCAGATCATCATGGCAGTGCACGGATAGCACGACGTTCTCGATGCCCGGTACATTCTCCCGAATGCCGCGGATGAGCCCCCCGAACTCCTCCGGCGTCGTATATCCCACCGTGTCCGGGATGTTCAGCGTCGTCGCTCCAGCCTCGACGGCCGCTGCCAACACCTGGTACAGGAACTCGGGATCAGACCGTCCGGCATCCTCCGGGCTGAACTCTACATCGTCACAATACTGCTTGGCGTACGCGACCATCTCCCGCGTGCGTTCCAGGACTTGCTCGCGGGTCATCCGCAGTTTGTGCTGAATGTGGATGTCAGAAGTAGCGATGAAGGTGTGAATGCGAGGAAATGCCGCCGACTGAACGGCCTGCCAGGCCTTGTCGATGTCGCCCTTGTTAGCACGGGCCAGGCCAGTGATAACGGGCGGGCGTCCTTGAGGTCGGTCGCCGGGATCATTCCCCACCGTCTCGGCGATCTGTCGCACCGCGTCCAAATCGCCCGGCGAGGCAGCGGGGAACCCAGCCTCGATGATGTCAACGCCTAACCGGCTGAGCTGACGAGCGATGTCCAGCTTCTCCGCCAGGTGCAATGTGGCACCCGGCGATTGCTCGCCATCTCGCAGAGTCGTGTCGAAGATCAAAACGGTGTCTTGTACATCACCTACGTCATCCTGTACGTCCGCTTCCGCGGTCTCTACAGAGATCTCACTTGACATTCTCGGGGGCCTCCTTCTTCTTGGTGGATTACCGGCCGCGGCCAGGGGCCGCGCGCCGCAAGAGCACAGTGCATGATCAGACAACCGGTAAGGTCACTAAGGTCAGCAAGGCCGTCCTCGGCCACGACCATCACCCCCTTTCTTTAGCAGTTAGCGAACAGCAGGTAGCAGATAGCAGATAGCAGATAGCCATCGGATGGATATTCCCCATGGTCGATTGGCTAACGGCTGACTGCTAACCGCTAACCGTTTTATACCTCCTTCGGATCCAACCAGGGCATCATAGCGCGCAGCTTGCGCCCTACCTGCTCGATAGGATGCTGCCGTTCCTGCTCGCGCATCTTATTGAACCAGGGACGTCCCTTGGCATTCTCCTCGATCCACTGCTGGGCATAGGCGCCGCTTTGGATGTCTTCCAGGATCTTCTGCATGTTCTGGCGAACTTCCTCAGTGATGATCTTGGGGCCTGCCGTGTAGTCGCCATGCTCCGCCGTATCCGAGATGGAGTAGCGCATGTAGCTAAGACCACCCTGATAAATCAGGTCCACGATCAGCTTCATCTCGTGTAAACACTCGAAGTACGCGATCTCCGGCTGATACCCGGCGTTGACCAACGTCTCCCATCCGGCTTTGATCAGCGCGCTGACGCCACCGCACAGCACCGCCTGCTCACCGAACAGGTCCGTCTCCGTCTCCTCAGCGAAAGTGGTCTCGATCACACCCGCGCGGGTGGCCCCGATCCCCTTGGCATAGGCCAACGCGTTGGCCAGCGCCTCGCCGCTAGCGTCCTGCTCCACAGCGACCAAAGCCGGCGTACCGCCGCCCTCCACGAACACCTCACGCACCCGGTGACCGGGCGCCTTGGGCGCAACCATGCTCACGTCCACCCCCTCTGGGGGCGCAATCTGCTTGAAGCGGATGTTAAAACCATGAGCGAACATGAGCGTCTTCCCGGGTGTCAACCCCGGCTCGATGGATTCTTTATACACTTTGGGCTGCACCGTGTCCGGGACAAGCATCATGATGAAATCAGCCTCAGCGGCCGCCTCGGCCACCGGCTTCACCGTAAGCCCAGCCGCCTCCGCCTTAGGCCACGCCTTAGAG
>JAGHDS010000406.1 GCA_021159845.1 Anaerolineae bacterium | reverse complement strand
CGGCGTAGGAACCGTCGTTCCAACTCCTCCATGCTCAGCGTGATGAAGGCCGGCCGGCCGTGGGGGCATACCGCCGGGGACCAGTAGGTAGCCAGATCGTCAATGAGCTTTTGCATCTGATCGAGGGAGAGAAGATCCCCCGCTTTGATAGCCGCTGTACAGGCTGCTCGCGCGGCGAGCGCTTCTTGCAGGGAGCCTGTATCAGACCAGGAACGCGATGATATCTCTTCAACTAAGGCCGCGGCCAGATTCGCCAGGGGTACATGCGAGAGCGACTTGGGCAGCGCCCGCACGACGAGGGTCCCCTTGCCGAAGGGTTCGATTTCGATGCCCAGGTTGGCCAATACATCCAGGTATTTAGAGAGGGTCTCCGCCTCTCGTTGTGTGATGGGTAGTCGAAATGCTGGGCTAATCTCTTCGCGTGGCTCGCCGCGTAACAGGCGCTCAAATAGGATAGCCTCGTGGGCCGCGTGCGGATCGATGATCACTAGGCCCTCCGGGGATTGGGCCAGGATGTAGCTATTGTGGAGCTGCCCGATGGCTCGCATGGGGGAACCCGCGTGATATCCCACGCCCACCTCCCGTAAATTCGTGTGTGATGTATCGGATGGCATTTCGGCGGGAATCTCGTCGAAGGGCCAGCGCATGAATTCATCAGTTCTTGCCTGGGGAAATGGCTTCAATGCCTCGGTCACCGCTTGTGAGACGGCCCAGTACGCGGACCTCTCGTGCATGAAGCGGACCTCCGCCTTGGTTGGATGGACATTAACGTCCACATAGGCAGGGTCAACCTCGATGAAAATAACAGCCATAGGGTGACGGCCGGGGGGTAGATGCCTTTCGTAGGCACGCTCCAATGCAACGGTCAGCAGGCCGGCGCGGATGGGACGGTTGTTCACATAAAAATATTGGGATTGTCGATGGGAGCGGCCTACGGTAGGCCGAGAGATGAACCCCCATACTCGAAGGTCGGCGGCTTCCCATCGTATGGGGATCATCTCATCAGCGGCCTCTCGCCCCAGGCAGACAGTTAAACGCTCTAATGGCGTCCCTTGTGGCGCGACGAGTGTTTCCCTACCGTCTATTCGGAGCCGGAAGGCGACGTGAGGGAATGCTAAGGCGTACCGGATTACCGTGTTTCGACATAGCTCCGACTCGCGCAGAGGGGATTTGAGGAACTTGCGTCGCGGGGGTGCGTTGTGATACAGGTTTGTGACGGTGACACTGCAGCCGACCGGGGAGGCTGCAGGCTCAGTAGTGACTTGCCCGTCGCTGGCGACGATGCGTGTCCCCTCCAGCTCCTCATGGGTCCTTGTCACCATAGTGACTTGGCTTACGGCTGCTATGGCTGCCAGAGCTTCGCCACGAAATCCCAGAGTGCGTACTCGCTCTAGATCCTCTACCGTGGTGATCTTTGATGTGGCGAAGCGCCGGAAGGCGATTGGGGCTTCTTCACGCCGGATGCCGGTGCCATCGTCCGACACCCGGATCATCGCCAACCCTCCATGTTCGATCTCCACGGAGATGGCGCTGGCGTTCGCGTCGAGTGCATTTTCGATGAGCTCTTTCACAACAGCAGCGGGCCGTTCTACAACTTCGCCTGCCGCAATGCGTTCGGCTACGTGGGGTTCCAATATATGAATACGAGAAGGTGAGGGCACGATCCGTGTTTGTCCTCCTGGAGTGATTTTTCAGGCCAGCCGGCGGGTGGCCTGGCGCTAGGCCACCTTGGGCCGAGATCCATTGATGGACTCACTCAGCTACATCCATCCAGCCCCAATCGGTGGGAAGTTGAATCGCTGTGTTCTCCGTCTCCTCTGCTTCGGGTTCGAGCGGGTGATCCGCGCTGTCGATGGCGCTAGCGGCTCCTTCTTCCGTCGGTAGGGCCACGACTTGTGCTCGACGCACCCCCTCGGGCCCCGCCCCCAGGATCATGGAGATGGTACGGCGCAGGGATTTGACCGCCTTCTGGACTGGGAGGTCGCTGTGAGTATCCGCGAAGGTTGCTACAGCCACCTCTGGTTGAGGCGGGGCCTCTAGGCCAAGTTGCTCCTTGAGCATCTCACGATGTTGCGTGATCCACAGGTAGAGATCGGCTTCCGTTCGCTCCGGGAATTCCCGCATGATGCCCAGCTCTCGGATTTTGCGGATGATGGGCATATACACGTTATCATACCAGGAGGCGACGGCCTCCTCATACGGGACTTCTGCCTGGCGCTCTATTCCCAGGTAGTAGCGATGAACATCAATGTGTTCTTTCAGCAGTGGATAACGACCAGGCTCGGTCAAACGCACATCTGCATCGGGACGGGCTTTGTCCAGATGGGTTTGTCGCAGGAACTCGCGGTATTCGGCCTGCTGGATGAGATCATTCAGGTCCATATCCGGGGTGATGGTAGTCCCCTCTGGAAGGGGAAGCTCAGTGACGTAGGCCTCGATTTCCCGGAACCCGTTCGCCCGCGCGACTGAGACGCGATGGTTCCCGTCTTTGACGAAGTACACGTCTCCGACTTTATAGACTTCGATGGGGGGTAGCGAGGCCATCTGGTCTACCGCCGCGTCGATTTGCATCCAGCGCTGTTGGCTACTCCCCGCCCGGGGTAGGAAAGCTCGGGTGAAGTCTTGATATCGACCCACACTACCTACAATTTGGTCCAGGGGGATCATGCGGGGCCCGCGGTCGATCTGCTGCCGCGCCTGTAGGAGCCGACGCACCTCGTCGAAAGGGAGTAAGGTGGCCGGCTGGCCTGTAAGTGTTGCCAGCAATTCCTCTATTGTCGCTCGGCGGGATGCACGCTCGAACTTGCGCCTTGCGGATTCCAACGTGAGTGAGGATGTGCCAGATGGCACGGTAAACCCTCCCTAAACAGCCCTGAGGGGCTGTTGTAAGCTTGCCTAGTCTGCAGGTAGTGTGACTCCTCGATTTTATGTTAGCATAGGTTGCATTCTGTGTCCAGCGTACGCGTTCACCGGGTGCATTTCCCATTGGTGGTAAGCTGCACGAGCATTGAAGGGTGCTTCGAAACCATCCATGACAGGGAAGAATGCAGGGCTTTTTCAGAAGTCCAACGGAGAGCTCCTCCATCCGCATCAAGCCAGCCACAGCCAGGCGGCTAGCCCCACGCTACCTGTACTCAACGACCCATATCCTAGCTAATCCCGACAGTGGATGGCAGCGGAAGTGCTAGAACGTTGCAAAGTCAAGCCCTGGGACTATCGTGTAGGATTCTAGCAGACCTTTGTAGGGGCAACCCTTGTGGTTGCCTGTCTTGGGTGCCCGCAGGGGATCTCTCCCTACTAGGGTAGGTGTCTGAGCGTTGAAAAGCCCTGTTTGAAATGCACCTTGTTTGACACCTGATCGTCGAGTGTGCTACACTACACGTTGCGTTCAGTGTGTGCGAGTTCTTCCCTGTCGGGGAAAATATGTTGGGGAATATCTTATGAGGTCTCGGTTTGTTCGTAACAGCTTGATCTACCTGATCATTTTCGTCGCGTTAGCGACGTTTATCTTTACCAGTTTTACGCGCGGCCACGGTGACGTACCGACGATTACCTTGGATAAGTTGGCGCGCCAGATACAAGAGGGAATAGTTGCCCAGGTCGTTGTGGATGGCGATGAGTTGCGGATCACTTACCGTCAGAATGCGGGCATGGATAAGGCCGTCTCGCGCAAGGAACCGGATGCGGGCATCATTGAGACGCTGCAGGATTTAGGGGTCTCGCAGGATGATCTCGCAGCGGTGGATTTCAAATTCGCGGCCCCTAGTCGATGGGATAACTGGGGAGCTATCTTGGGCACTCTGTTGCCTTTGCTCCTGGTGGGGGCTTTCTTCTTCTTCCTGCTACGCCAGGCGCAAGGAGCGGGCAATCAGGCCTTCGCTTTTGGGAAGAGTCGGGCGCGGGTGTTCACGGGGGACAAGCCGACGGTGACGTTTGAGGATGTGGCGGGGGCGGAGGAGGCGAAGCAGGAGTTACTGGAGGTGGTGGAGTTTTTGAAGGAGCCGCAGAAGTTTGCGGCGTTGGGGGCGCGGATACCGAAGGGGGTGTTAT
>JAGHDS010000138.1 GCA_021159845.1 Anaerolineae bacterium | reverse complement strand
GTGCAGTGGTTCGTACCCATTCTTGCCCGTGTGCGGGAGGTCGTGCCGGAGGCACGGTTTTTCGTTGTCGGGCAGAAGCCACACGCGCGATTGTTCCCGCTGAGGTCCCACCCGGCGGTGGAGATCACAGGCTGGGTGCCGGATACACGGCCTTACATTGCTGGCGCGGCTGTGTACGTTATCCCGCTGCGCGTGGGAGGTGGAACCCGGCTCAAGGTTCTGGAAGCTATGGCGCTCGGCCGGGCCATCGTCTCCACCCGGCTGGGCGTGGAAGGGTTCGACGTCGCCGATGGCCGCGAGTTACGCATGGCGGATACACCGGAGGACTTCGCTCAGGTGGTCATCGAGCTACTGCATGACAAGGAACAGCGGGATCGGCTGGGCGCTGCGGCTCGCGCGTTCGTGGAGTCCCGCTACGGCTGGGAACAGATCGTGCCCGCTATGGAGCGGTTATACGATGCTTGAGGAAATCACTCCGCCGGAGGTGAGGGAGCGCCTCGAGCGCGAGCATCTGGCTGCACACTCCGGCAAGCGCGCGTTCTCCGGCCGACAACGCTTGCGGCTGTACGGGCTGCGCACGGTGGGGGCCTTACTACGCTCGTTACCGCATCGGAGGGACGGCCCAGCCAGGCGGATCCTGGTCATCCGCCCCGACCACTTAGGCGATCTTCTCTTCACCACACCCGCCCTCTCCCGACTGCGTCAACGCCACCCAGATGCTCACATCACCGCTATGGTGGGCCCTTGGGGGCGTCCTGTCTTAGCCCATAATCCTGATATTGATGACGTGATCATTTGCCCCTTCCCCGGGTTTACCCGCCGTCCCAAGACGTCCGTTTGGGAACCCTATCGCATCCTGCTCGACTGCGCCCGGTCATTGCGCTCCTACCGTTTCGATGAGGCCATCATCTTCCGATTCGACCATTGGTGGGGAGCGTGGCTGGCCGCGCTCTCGGGCATCCCATCGCGGGTAGGGTATGATGTTGCGGAGACGCGGCCATTTCTGACACGCTCGATGCCAGAGCCCCCTGACCGCCATGAGGTCGCCCGGGCCCTGACGTTGGTCGATCCTCGTCTGTCCGACGTCACCCCGGAGCGTTATCCGCTTCGGTTCGTCCCCTCCGCCGGGGACGAAGCCTGGGCCGATGAGCTCCTGCGCTCGATGGGGCCCTCTGCTCCAGTCATCGTCATCCATCCGGGCGCTGGGGTGCCTGTCAAGTTATGGCGTTCGTCGGCCTGGGCGCGGGTGGCCGACGCTGTGATCGAGCGGCACCGGGCGAGCGTGGTCATCACGGGAGGGGCGAGCGAACGCGCTCTGGCGGAGCAGGTGACGCGCTCGATGCGTCACGCTGCTGTCGTGCTGACCGGGCAGACTACGCTGGGGCAGCTCGGCGCCCTATTCAAACGATGTGCGCTTGTTCTGGGACCGGACAGCGGCCCGTTGCATCTGGCCGTGGCTGTAGGGACGCCGACTGTGCATCTGTTCGGCCCGGCCGACCCGCGCCGGTTTGGCCCCTGGGGTGATCCACTACGTCATCGTGTGCTGACATCGGAGTGGGCGTGCGCTCCCTGTAATCGCCTGGATTACCCGGAGGCTGAGTTGCCCAAACACGGCTGCGTGCGCGACATCCCTGAGGCGCAGGTCATCGAGGCGGCCTTCCAGCTCCTGGCGTGATCTATCGAGCCTGTCAAACGCGCCAGCCACCGCCCGAGCAAGAGAGTGAGAAGCGTTGGTCGAGGCAGCGAGAAAATAGCGCCACCTCAACCAACACAGTGCCCTTTCACTTCCGCTATTGTGCTATCTCGCGCCAGGACATCCAGTGGAAGTAAACCCGGTGCCCCCTCAAGCGTCGGAGGGGACCAGATTGCGCTCCGTCTCGCCGTCGAACAGGTAGAGCCAATCCATGTCAGGAGCGAGAGCGACGTGATCCCCGATACCTACGGGGACATCCTCCGGCACCTGCGCAGTTATCGCCACGTCGCCAAGCTGCAGGTGGACGATTCGCGTCCGGTTGCTGGGCAGGTGTTCAACCGTCTCCACGATGCCAGAGCTGGCGCCGGCTTCCTCGGCTTTCAACCCCAGGTGCTCCGGGCGGATGCCTAGGCGTATCGCTTGCCCCTCTTGCACGAATCTTAGCAAGCGATCGGGAAGTCGAATCCGTAGCGCATCATGCACAAAGGATCCGCGCTCAACACGCCCGGGGATGATATTCATCGGTGGCATCCCGAGGAAGCCAGCTACAAAGGTGTCAACCGGATGGTCATATAGGTCGCGGAATGTGCCAACCTGGACAATGCGGCCGCTGCGCATGATCGCGATCCGGTCTCCCATAGCCACCGCCTCAGACTGGTCATGTGTGACGTAGACGGTTGTGACGCGAAAGCGGTTGAGAAGGCGTTTGATTTGCACGCGCGTGCTGGACCTCAGCTTGGCGTCCAGGTTGGAAAGCGGCTCGTCGAACAGAAATAACGTCGGGTTGCGTACGACACAGCGGCCAACAGCAACGCGCTGTTGTTCCCCACCGGAGAGCGTGGGCGGCTTGCGGGATAGCAGATACTTAAAATCCACCCCCAGAATCTCTGCCGCCTCCCGCACGCGCTGATCGATCTCCTTCTCGCGCTTGCGCAGGCGGAAGAAGAAACCCAAGTTATCATAGGCATCCCAATGCGGGTAGAGGGCGTAGTTCTGAAACACCATGCCGATGCCCCGGTCCTTCGGAGGAACATTGGCCATATCCCGGCCATCGTAGAGCACGCGGCCGCTGTCGGGCTCCTCCAGTCCAGCGATGATGCGAAGTAGCGTAGACTTACCACAGCCGGACGGGCCCACGATGCTCACAGCCTCACCGTCATGAATGGTCAAATTCACTCCATCCAGCGCCACGATATACTCCCGGTGGAAGGCACCTCCTCCCCGAGAACGATGTGCGCTTTGCCCGATCGGCAGACTTTGCCTGACGAAACGCTTATGGACATCTTCCACTCTGATCTCAGCCATAGAGTTCCCCACCAGACTAACGAGGCTTAGCGATGATCTCCCTGATACGCAAGTCGAGGAATTTACGCGGGTAGGCGGGCGTGATCACCAGCGCCGTATCCGCCCCGCTGTCCGTGCCGGCAATAGCGATAACATCTTGCCCCATGTCCAACGCTCCGGCATCGGCAGCCATGAGGGTGACCTCCACAGCCACCTTCGTGCCCTGTGAGAATCTATACAGGGTATCCCGGACGATCTCGTTCGGTGCCCGGCCGCCATGCTTCTCGCTGAACGCGCTACTCACATCATCACCCAGGGCATGGATCCCGGTGATCACGGTGATGCCCGCCGATTCCACCTGGCGGCGCTCCTCCGGCGTCATCGTCCAGCCAGCATCCTCAAAGCCGTGGCAGATCGAGACCGCGACAACGCGGATGCCTGCCGGGCCAAATAGCTCCTGAGCACGACGAGCGGTTTCCCCATGAGACGATGCTACCACAACCTGTCGGATGCCCAAATCCTGGGCACGCTGCAGAGCGGCCTTTAGGGTCGTCTCAGTGTTCTGAGGTCCAGGTTGTTCAAAGTAGTGAACCGTTACCTCCATATTTACCCCCCTATTTGCTTATGTCTGCACGGGACGAGCGAGTGGCTGAGTTGGTTCTCGGATCAGGATCCAAAGCAACAACGCAGCTAGTAGCCGTCCCGCGCCGGAGAGAAGGAAAACTGGTTTGAAGCCCATCCGGTCAGCCAGCATCCCGCCGATTAACGGTCCAGCGCACGCCCCAAAGTAGATAAATGCTTGGTAGATCGTGGCCATGCGATGTCGGTCCGGGCCAGGCGTCAACGTCATGAGCATGCGAAAGGTAGCCAGGTTGTAAGCCCCCCACAGTACTCCCGCGATCGCGTTCAGAAACACAACCTGCCAAACAGCGGTGACCAGGGCCCATGCCCAAGGGATGGTCGGGATGAGCAAGCTCGTGACGCGAAGGGACCACAGTGCTCCACGATATCGCACGACATCCGTCACCACATGGCTGCTGGCAAACCCGAACAACAGGCTGATCGCCACCAGCACGCCCACGCCGAAGGTTGTCGCGTGCAGGCCTGTGAGCAGGTAGATGTTGAGAAACGGCCCAGCGATTTGCAGGGACAGATTCCATAAGAATCCAACAGTGCAAAAGGCGAACAGCGGGCGGTTCCTAAGCAATACCTGCCAGACGCTTGAAGATGCTTCCGAGGCAGGAAGCGACGAAGGCTCTCCCGCTACGCGAGGGATACGAGAGAAGGCAACCAGCCCGGCCAGACCGATCAGGAATGCTGCCATAAAGCCGACCTGATAGCCGGCGAGGTGATCTCCCCACCGGATGAGGAGGCCGGCCACGGGTAGTGCGACGATGGCAGCTACGCTCATGGCATCTTTGCGCACATGCAAGTAGCTGCTACGGACGCCACGCGGTACCAGACTGGCGGAGAAGGCCGCCCATGTCGGGTTCACTAGATTAGTCAGGAGAGCATGGACAGCCCACAGGCCGATGAGCACAAGGATCCATACCTCGCGTGGGGCGACCCAGGGCAGCAAGGCGATGCCTAAGTAGACCAAGCGAACAAGCCCGGTGGCCAGCAAGATGATCGGCTGACGCCAATCGGGGTAGCGTGCGGAGAGGCTCCGAGCCGGCAGCAACGCCAGAGCACCTGAAAGGCTGGCCACGGCAGCCAGCATACCCAACTGAAAATTCGATGCACCCAGCGTCAGCGCGAACAGAGGCACGAAAGTGAGCATGATATGATCGCTGACGCTGCTCAGCGCCCCGTCGAGCAGAAATAGGCGAAGCGGCCGGATACGCTCCACCGGGACGGTAGGAGGCAGCGTCAAGGCAACCTTGACGCTCAGCCAGATGTGATAAGCGATCCGTACAACAGCCCGTCGGCGACTGGCAGATAAAGGAATGCGCCGTCCGTCGACGGCGCGATGGGCGTCTTGCGACATACCGGCTGCTCTCCTTAAGGACGAACCCCGCCCATTGGCCCATATATGACCGCGAGTGCATGAATTATAACATATTCTCCGGCTACCGGTCACCTTGTGCGAGTGACATAACTGTTCACCGGTAGGGTAAAGGGGTTTTAGCTGCGCTGCATCCTCGTACATCGAGCCTCACGAAGTTGTGTGTCCTGCAGCCAAACGGGCCGAGGGCTTGTTGGCCTCCCTGTAGTTCCCCCTCCCCCAATTCGCTCCGCTAGGGGGGACCGAGCGAATCCCCCCTTCTCCCAGGCCTGAGAGAAGGGGGGATTCGCTCGGTCCCCCCTAGCGGAGCGAATTGGGGGAGGGGGGACTACAGGGCGGCCAACAAGCCCTCGGCC
>JAGHDS010000430.1 GCA_021159845.1 Anaerolineae bacterium | reverse complement strand
GGACCATACCAGACCCGCAAGCCATAACGGCAATCTGGTCAAACGGGCCAACATGCCGTATTATTGTGACCGTCACCGACGCAACGGTAACCATACGACGCCGATATCTCGACACCCAAAGCCGAGCTCATACGAGTCAACGTTTCTATCTACATGTCCGAACACCCAATCCACCATCAGGAGCTATGCCCATGAAAGTATTCGACGCCGAATATCCCCTACAGAACGGATACATCCACAACTGGATCACGGCCGGCCCCCAGGCCATCGAGGTCACCGACCTGGACCGCTTCCGAGACGACGACTTCAAGCTCCAAATCGCTCGCCACTATTATGAGAAGGATCCTGGCATTCCGGACACTCCCGTCGATTGGGAGAAGTTCAAGATCGGAGACACGGAGTTCACATGGTGCTACTACCGCTGCCAGGATGATCACTTCATCGACCTGACCAAGTTCTACCATACCTGCCATTATCTGCGGAGCTGGGCCTACACCAAACTACAGGTGCCAATCGCCCAAGAAGCGACCCTCGCCTTGACGACCAACGGCCCAGCCGATGTGTGGATCAACGGACAACACGTACACCGACAGGAGCACTTCCACCATCAAATCCCCCACACCGTACAATTCCAGGCCGCGCTGCAAGAGGGACAAAACGAGATCCTGGTGCGGTTTGAGGAGGTAGCCGTTCGGGAGTGCCCCTACGTCATGGCTCTTCAAATCACGGGACTGCCGGATGATGGGGTCCTGGTGCTCGTCCCCACGCAGAACGAGGCGATCGCCCGCCGTCACAACCTGGAGAAAGCCTTTGACAAAGCCTATGTCGACCGCGACGTGTACCGCCGCAACGATGAGATCACCGTGCGCTGGCCCGACGATATGGCCGACACGTGCACCCTGGCGGTCCGATTCCAGGAGACCACAGGGCCGATCTATGCCGAAGGTTGGCCCACCGTGAAAGCGGGCTCATCCCTGGGACTGCTCAAGGGGTTCCAGGTTCCAGATGGCCCCTTCCTCATCACGCTCATGCCGACACCGGACGAGTATTACGTCCACAATCTGCGCATCAAGCGGGAGATCCCCATCTGGGTGCTTAGGAACACGTACTCACAGGCGCCCTACGGCACCTACGAGCAACGCCGCCACGAGGCATTGGAGGACGCGGCCCGACGAGAGCTCGGCGTCTTCTCTGAGATCGCCAAGATGGCGCTGGGAAGATGGGGCAAAGTGCTCCTTGGCCCCATCCAGGAGGCGATCGACCATGTCAACCGGCGGGCGGACTGTAGCGATTTCTACCTGGTCGGGCTTCTGGGCATGATGCATCGCTACATGAACGATCCCAACTTCCCAGAGGAGCTGAAGCAGCCGCTGGAGGAATGCGTCCTCAACTTCCGGTATTGGATGGATGAGCCGGGAGAGGACGCTATGTGCTTCTGGTCGGAGAATCACCAGATCCTCTTCCATGCGTGCGAGATCCTGGCGGGACAGCTCTTCCCCGACCGGGTGTTCACCAACTCGGGCCAGACGGGCCAATGGCATCGGGAGAAAGGCGAGCGCATGGCGGTCTCCTGGCTGCTAAAGCGCGGCCGGGGTGGCTTTCGGGAGTGGGATTCGAACTGCTACTTCGAGGAGGACATCCTGGCGCTGAGTCACCTGGCCAGCCTGGCCGAAAGCGATCAGATCGCTGAGCTGGCCGCCGTGGTGCTGGATAAGATGCTTTTCACTATGGCAATCAATTCTTTCCAGGGCGTCTTCGGGTCCACCCACGGCCGCACATATTCACCGATGATCAAGGGTGCCCGCCTGGAACCCACGTCTGGTATCTCCCGCATTGCGTGGGGCATGGGCGTGTTCAACCAACATATTCGCGGTACAGTGAGCCTGGCCTGTGCGGAGGAGTACGAGCCGCCCCCCATCATCCCGGAGATTGCCGCCACCCCCTTGGAGGAGTTCTGGAACCGCGAACGCCACGCGGGTGAGCTAGAAGAGTGGTGCGATCGAGAGACAGGCTCATGGGAGATCAATAAGGCCACCTACAAAACGCCGGACTATATGCTTGCCTCGGCGCAGGACTACCACCCGGGCGAGCCCGGCTACCAGCAACATATCTGGCAGGCCACATTGAGCCCCGATGCGGTGGTCTTCGTCACCCACCCGCCTTGCATGAGCGAGGAAGGCTCTCACCGCCCCAACTGCTGGCACGGCAACGTCTCTCTGCCACGCGTGGCGCAGTGGAAGGATGTGCTCATCGCCATCTACAAGCTGCCGGAGAATGATTGGATGGGCTTCACACATGCCTACTTCCCCATTGCCGCCTTCGACGAGCACGAGCTGCGAGATGGCTGGGCCTTCGCGCGGGTGGGGGATGGCTATCTGGCGCTCACCGCATCGCGAGGGATCGAACTCGCCAAGCGAGGTGATAACGCATACCGGGAACTACGTTCCTACGGCGAGGAAAATATCTGGCTGTGCCACATGGGCCGGGCTGCCCTGGACGGTAGCTTCGAGGAGTTTAAAGAAAAGATTCTGAACCTCGATGTGAGCTTCCAGGGGCTATCGGTACAGTGCGACACGCTGCGCGGGGATCACCTGGCCTTCGGCTGGGAGGGGCCGCTGCTGCTTAACGGCGAGGAACAGCCCATCACCGGGTTCAAGCACTACGAGAATCCTTACTGTGAGACCGAGCTGGGCGCAGAGCAGATGGAGATCCGCTTCCGCGACTACTTGCTGCGCCTTCACTTCACGGCGTGACCCGCACGGTAGAGTCGCCGTCCAAGAGGACCGAGACACGAAATGAAACAACGTAAAACCGGGCCAGGGTGTGGGGACAGGCCCAAAACCTGTCTCCCGCTCTCGGTCCACCAGGGAGACGACGATGGCACTGCTTGTTCACCAAACTAAGGGCCTGACACGCTGCCTCGTCGACGAAGACATCTCAGAGGAAGATTTGCACATTCACATCTCGGAGATCGCTCCGGGCACCCGAGCTCACCCACCCCATAGTCACGAGGGGATCGAGGCTTTCTACGTACTGGAAGGTGAGGGCACGCTGGAGGTCGGTGAGGAGCGATATTTGTTACATGCCAATGAGGCGGCCATTCTGGATGCTGGCAAGGTACATGGCCTGGCGAACACCGGCGTGTCTCCTATGAAATATATGGTGATCATCGCCCGGCGGTAGATCCATCAAGCGAGGATCGATGCCATAGATGGCCAACGCGCCTGAACGATAGGCGCCAGGGCCCTGGCTTTCTGGAAAGGCCAGGGCTTTTCCCTCAAGTTCGGCCTTTCGGGTGGCGGAAGGCAGTGCCTTCCGCTACCCGCCACAAAAGAAGCCATATACTGGTACTCAATAGAGAAACTCCAAAGCCCAGGGAAAGGCTAGGGCCTCCCCTATTTCGCACATGCGTTATCCCCATCCCAACCTCTGACAAAAAGGCGACCGCATGGTATACTGCTCCCCGCACACACCAAGGGGGAGGAAACACATGGCGGAGTACTATCTCACGGCTGATATCGGCGGCACCCAGATACGAGCCGCTTTGTGTGATGCAGAGGGCCGTGTCTATCGCCGGGCAAATGATCTCACCCGGGCGGCCGAGGGCCAGGATGCTGTCATCGGCCGCATCAAGGCAGCGCTCTCTCAAGTGATGGGGGACACCCCTTCCGAACAAATTCGCGGTATCGGCCTGGCAGCCCCAGGCCCTCTTGACCCTAAGCGAGGGATCATCGTCTTTGCCCCCAACTTGTATGGCTGGCACAACGTGCCATTGCGGCAAATCATCCAGGACCACTTCGGCTTCCCCACCTTCCTGGGGAACGACGCCAACCTCGCCGCCTTGGCAGAGCATCATTTCGGCGCCGGCCGGGGCGTCCACAACCTCATATACATCACCGTCAGCACTGGAATCGGTGGCGGCATCATCGTTGACGACCGCTTGCTCCTGGGCGAGCACGGCTTCGCCGCCGAGATCGGACATCACACTATCGACGCCGACGGCGTCCGATGCAACTGCGGCAATATCGGTTGCCTTGAGACGCTGGCATCTGGCCCCGCCATCGCCCGGATGGCGCGAGAGGCCATTGCCGCCGGGGAGCCGAGCCTCCTGCGAGATATGACCTCCGAAGACCCCGATCAAATCACCGGTAAGCTGGTCTATGAAGCAGCCGTCAAGGGGGACGCGTTGGCTACCCACGTGCTCAACCGAGCGGGACACTACCTCGGCGTCGGGATTGTCAACTTGCTGCACCTCTTCAATCCGGCCATGATCATCATCGGCGGTAGCGTAGCGAAAGCGGGGGATTTCCTCTTCGAGCCCATGTGGGAGACCATACGCGATCGCTCTCACCCTATTTACTGGGAGAACCTGCGCATCGTCCCCCCCGAGTTGGGGGATGACGTAGGCTTGTTGGGCGCGCTTTCGCTGGTCCTGGATGAACAAAGCGCTGACTCTACCGGGTGACGGGGAGAAGAACAGTCAGAGGGACAGCGTGGGGCTTGTCCATTGTGATTACCCTGTGCCGGGTATTGTTCACTGAACTCATCAAGGAGATAGCTATCGGAATCACTATCTTGATCATGCCAATGAACGAGGGAAGAAGATGCAAATCGGCATTATAGGTCTACCCCAAAGTGGAAAGACCACCATCTTCCGCGCGCTGACAGGGGGTAGAGCGGAACATCTCACCTTCGCGGCTGGGGGGCTTCAGGTGCAGACAGCCGTCGTAGACGTCCCTGACGAGAGGCTGGACGCGCTGAGCCGTCATTTCCAGCCGCGTCGCACCGTTCACGCTCAGGTGCAGTACCATGATATCGGTGGGCTAGAGCGCGGTCTGGGCGAGGCGGGCGGACTCAGTGGGCCGTTGTTGAACCAGATCGCCCAGAACGATGCTTTACTGGTAGTGATACGCGCGTTCCCATCCGCCGTCATACCCCACCAGGAGGGTTCCATCGATCCCGCCCGCGACCTGGCTACCATCCAAGACGAGCTCATGCTATCTGATATGGCGGTCATGGAGAAACGACTGCAGCGGCTTCGCGAACGGGCAAGCAAAGGGGGCACCCCGGCAGAGCGTGAAGCTAATGCTCGCGAGACGGCCTTGCTTGAGCGGCTGTGGGATGCGTTGGAGTCCGGCCGCCCCTTGCGGGATGAGCCGCTCTCACCAGATGAGGAGCGGATGCTGCGCGGTTACGGCTTCCTCACCCAAAAGCCCATGCTGGTTGTGGTCAACCAGGGGGATGACCCTGCAGACGACCTCCCGTTACCTGAGATACCGGATAGCCCGCGCGTAGCCGTGTTGCCCCTGCGGGGACAGCTTGAGATGGAGCTGGCCCAAATGGAGCCCGAGGAGGCCGCCGAGTTCCTGGCTGAGTTCGATATCAAAGAGCTGGGGTTACAACGCGTGGTGAGGGCCTCCTATGAGATTTTGGGATTGATCAGCTTTTTCACCATAGGCGAGGATGAGGTGCGAGCGTGGACGTTACGCAGCGGCCAGACGGCTCTCGACGCAGCGGCGACCATTCACACGGACCTGGCGCGCGGCTTCATCCGTGCCGAGGTAATCGAGTACGATCGGCTACTGGAGGCGGGCAGCTTGGCCGAGGCCAGGCACCGGGGATGGCTCCGGCTAGAGGGAAAGGGCTACATCGTCCAGGACGGCGAGGTCGTTCACATCCGTTTCCACGTATAATCGCGCTCCTGATGACCTAAATCATGGCCTTTGCAAGCGGACATGTGCGAAGATGATGCCGCTAGGGTTGGAGTGCATGGGCTTTTCGCCCTCACCGCTGAGGCGCGTTCCCCCGGTGCGTCGCAGCGGTTCACCGCAGTGACCATCCCAAGCAGGTGCACTCCGCCCCTCTTATCGCCTATAACCTGCGGGCGAACCAAAACGCCCATAGCTTCCCCCGCAAGCGCCGCCAGGCTGTGATGGCCTGGCGGCGTCTCGCATCCGGCAGCGGCCGCGCGGCGTATACTTCCTCCACGTATGCATCGACGATGCCTGTCATCTCGGCCGAGGCAGCATCCGCCCAGCGCTGCAAGCGGCGACGTTGACGTCCTGCCGACCGTGTGATTTCGACCAGCCTATGCGATAGCGCCTGGGCGCGTTCATAGGGTGTTCCCGCCAGGCCGCGATCCGCCCCCAACCGCCTGCCCCACCACACTATGCCTGAATAGGCTATCGCCACTGAGCTCAGCGCCCGGCGTCTGTACCGCCACCAGGCCCAGTATCCCAAGATAGCCATGCCGAATGCCAGGACAGATACCTTAAGGAAAGCCAACCACCGACGCGGCCACGGACGCCACTGTCCCAGCTCCTGCAACTCCTGCGATGATCCTGTACCAGGAGGAGACATCGCCACATCAGGTGCTCCGATCCGCTCAAATGGAGCGCGCGCCGCCGTAGGCTCAAAGGGAATCCATCCATACGGCGGGAAGTAAAGCTCCGGCCATGAGTGAGCGTCCGCCTCAGTCACCGTGTATTCATCCGTATGCTCGTCATAATAACCACTGGCGTACCCCACGGCCAGGCGGGCCGGAATCCCTACAGCCCGGGCCATCACTACCATAGCGGAAGCGTAATAGTCACAGTATCCCTTCCGCAGATCGAACAAGAAATAGTCCACCACATCCCGGTCAGGCGGTGGTGGGTTGATCTTCAACGTATACTCGAAGGTCCGCAGGTAGTTTTCGATGGCCACGGCCCGGTCATAGGGGTTATCGATGCCAGCGACTACCTCAGCTGCCTTGTCTAATACTCGCTGAGGGACATCCGGCAACGCCAAATAGCGAGAGCGGATCTCTTCAGGGTAATCCCACCCGGCAGCACGTAGTTGCTCCTCGCTCACCGCGGGCACCGCTGAGAGCACCGAATATCGCCGCACGCTCCCCTTTGGAGAGATCGAAACCAGATCGCCCGGCCCCCGCATATGAGCCTCGTAAGGAATATCCGGCGCAATCGGCTCTCCCGCGGCGTAAAGCACGCCACCCGGCGCATCGACCAGCTCAATCGCTTGCAACAGCCGCTTGCGTCCCACTAACGACGCCAGGCTCTCATCCCACGGCTGGCCTGGTGGAAAATCGCTCGTCCGCGCCTGATCCTCGTTGCTCCAACCGTGGCCGCTGTAATCCGCATAAGTGATCGCGCGATAGTACCGCTTTTCCCCGCCATACTGGGGCGCTGGCTGGTTCAAATGCACACGCAACGCCACGCGCTGGGCAAGCCCCGGCGGCTCCCCTAGCAGGTAGAGACGCGGCATCTGCCCTGGCGAGCCCCCTAAACTGACGTTCAGCGGTGAAACGGCGGGATGCTCCAGATCGGGGAACATGCGCTCGGCCGACTTCTCAACGTGTCGCCAGGGCGACGAGAAGAAGTTCCAAAACGCGTCCGCAGCCCGCCGGGACGTGATCGTCGGGACCAGAGGCATGAAGACGATGATGATCGCCGACACCCACACGCCCGCGAAGTACATTCCCCACCGGATCTCATCCGAGTAGTCCAACTTCCACCGATTCCACACTTCCTCCAGCGAGTAGCGCTTAAGCCCGATCAGGAGCAGGAGCGATGCGGCCAGGAAAGAGACGGTCCAGGATTCACCCTCTCTGGCGAAGAAGACATTCATTGCCAGCCCCACGCCAGAGGGCAACATCGCCACCAGGCCGCGGTGATGTCGAAATGTCCACCAGCCTGCCCACACCCCCATTCCCCAAACCAACAACCCGGTGAAAACCAGAAAGAGGAGATTATCCTGCTGAGCGGTCCCTTGCCCAATCCCTTGCACCCAGGCCGATACATGAACCCAGAAATCCCATGTCCTTTCCCACCACACATCTAGCACGGGTAGGAAGGGGACACGGCCAACCGCGCCACCCGCAAGGGCGTATAGCCATCGCCCGGCATACACCGCCTCACGCAATGTCAGCCCCAATGGCGGTGCTACCCGCCCGATGAACCCTAGCACGAATTCCGCGCCTAAGATTGTGGCGAACAGAGCGCTCACGTAGCCGCCGAATGGGGAACGGGCCAGTAAGAAGCCAAACCACACGGAGACGAAGGTCACCGTGACGAGCCTTCCCATCCCTGGCACCCAGCCGACATCCTGCGC
>JAGHDS010000112.1 GCA_021159845.1 Anaerolineae bacterium | reverse complement strand
GCCTGCGCCTGCACCTCGGTGAGCTTGAATTTGCGCATCAGGCGGCCCCGGGCCGTCAGCGCCCCTTTCGTTCGATCGACGATCTGCGTGCGCCGGGAGTCCCCATAGCGCTTCTTAAGGTCCATGACATCGTCCCGGATCAAAGCCAGGATCTTCTCCGGGTGCGCCAGCAGGTCCTCCAGATAGGCGATGAGCTTGAGTTTTTCCTTGTATTCCTCCTTGATACGGTTCCGCTCCAGCCTGGCCAGTCGGCGGAGCTGCATATCCAGGATAGCCTGCGCCTGCACCTCGGTGAGCTTGAATTTGCGCATCAGGCGGCCCCGGGCCGTCTCCGCGTCGGGCGAGCGACGGATGGTGGCGATGACCTCATCGAGATGATCCAGCGCGATGAGCAGTCCCTCCAGGATGTGCGCCCGTTCCCTGGCCCGCTGCAAGTCGTACTCCGAGCGGCGACGGATGATCTCCCGCCGATGCTCGATATAGAGCTGCAGCATGCGTTTGAGCGAGAGCAATCGCGGCTCGCCATCCACCAGGGCCAGCAGGGAAACCCCGAAGGTCTGCTGCATGGGGGTCAAACGGAAGAGCTGGGCCAGCACTTCGCGCGGGTCCACCGTGCGGGTCAGCTCGATCACAATGCGCATCCCCTGGCGATCGGACTCATCCCGCAGGTCCGTGATCCCCTCAATACGCCCGTCTCGCACCAGATCGGCGATACGCTCGATAAGGCGGGTCTTGTTCGTCTGGTATGGCAACTCCGTGATGATGATGCGATGACGGCCGCGGCTCATCTCCTCGATGTGCGCCTTGGCCTGGACCACGAAGCGGCCACGTCCTTGAGCATACGCAGCCGCGATCACATCCGTCTCGCCTTGGGCCCCGTCCCCGTTGGCCGCCGATGGATCATGCCCATAGCGATAGACAATACCGCCGGTGGGGAAATCCGGCCCCTTGATAAAGCGCATCAGCTCGTCCACCGTGACCTCGTCCACTCGATCGTACCGATCGAGCAGATAAGCGATGGCGTCGCAGACCTCGCCCAGATTGTGAGGAGGCACGTTGGTCGCCATCCCGACGGCGATTCCCGAGGAGCCGTTGATCAGGAGGTTGGGCAATCGGGCGGGCAAGACGGCCGGTTCCTGCAAACTGCCATCGAAGTTAGGGATGAAGTCTACCGTGTCCTTGTCGATATCGACAAGCATCTCGTTGGCAAGCTCCGCCAGCCGGGCCTCGGTGTACCGCATCGCGGCCGCGTTATCGCCGTCGATCGAGCCAAAGTTGCCCTGCCCATCCACCAGTGGGTAGCGCATGGAGAAATCCTGCGCCATGCGCACCATCGCATCGTACACAGCCGCGTCGCCGTGGGGATGGTATTTCCCCAAGACCTCGCCTACGATGCGCGCCGACTTCTTGTAAGGCTTATCGTGGGTGAGCCCCATATCGTGCATGGCGTACAGGATGCGGCGCTGGACCGGCTTGAGCCCATCGCGCACGTCTGGCAACGCCCGCGCCACGATGACGCTCATGGCGTAGTCCAGATACGCCTGCTGCATTTCCTGATTGATATCGACCTGCCTGACGTTTCCTATCGTCGTCATGCTCCTATCCTCGCACAATCGTGGGCGACGGCCTCCGAGCTGGACGTAGCCGATGGCATCCCATGAGTCTCACACCCCGAGGCGCCTTAAACCCTCCCCATCCGCTTCAAGTTCTCGAAACTGATCCGAGCGCTCTCCATTGAAGGCCGTCGACAGCGATCCTGCTCGACGATGTACCACTGAACGCCAGCCTCCTCGGACGCCCGGAAGACCGGCTCCCAGTTCATGACGCCCTCGCCGACCTCGGCGAAGAACCGCTCCTCGCCAGGTTCCATATCCTTCAAGTGCACTAAAGCCATACGGTCGGCGTACTTGCGCAGATATTCGGCCGGATCCTGCCCGGCGTACTGAACCCAATACGTGTCAATCTCCGCCTTGACCAGATCAGGATCCGTCAGCTCGTACAGCCACTCCAGTGCGAACTTCCCATCGAAAATCTCGAACTCAACGGCATGGTTGTGATAGCAGAACTGCATACCTGCCAGTTTGATCTCCCGCCCGATTCGATTAAGGACCGTGGCCAGGCCACGCCAATCATCCAGGGTCTGTCGTCGCTCTTGCGGAATGGCGGGTAGGACGATATACGGGTTGTTCAACACCCGGTTGTACTCGATGACGTCAGGGAGATTGCTTTCCAGCTCAGCCAGAGCGACGTGGCTGCCCGCCACTTTCAGGCCGAGATCATCCAGGGCGGCCTTGAGCTCGGTCGCGGGCAGCCCAAAGGTGCCCGCCAGCTCGACGCCCGCGTAGCCGATCTCCGCCACCTGCCGTAGAGCGCCGATGAAGTCCTTCGCCGCCACATCACGAACCGTGTACATCTGCAGAGCAATGGGGATGTCAGACATGCCTTCCTCCCGTACCGTGTAGATGATAAAAGTCATGCAGGTTCAACGCAATGGAATCCGCGGAGAGATCCTGCTTCTCAAGACGTTGCCGTACAGCTGTCATTGCTCGCTGCGCGCGGGCCACAACGTAGTCCAGGTTGGTTAACTCCTGCCGGATACGCCCAGCCACAACCATGTAACGCCCGTAACGCCCGTTCACAGATCCACCCCCTCTCGCTCTATCACGGGCTGCAGCCATTCTGGGCAGGCACCCATATCCACGAGGTTCACCTCAATTTCGTCATCGACGTCCAAGACGGCCCCGATAGCTCTAAACGTGTCCTCAGGACGAATCCCCCACGCTGCAATATCCACGTCCGACCACGGAGTGAAACATTCCTCTCGAACCAACGAGCCAAACACCACAACTCGACCCGCCCCAAAACGCTCCCTCAACAATCGTGCAGCTCGTCGCGCGGCTTCCCAGGCCCGTTCCCGTCGGCGCGCCAGAGCCTGCCGCTCACGCTCCCAACGACGCCGAGCCGCCTCTCGATATGCTTCTATCTCCTCTGGCGTCAGGTCCAAAGCTGTGGGCATAGCACTCCTGAATAAGCCTACCCTGCGGCGAAATGGAAGACTGGCCAACCTGGGTCTCTCGGATACGCAGCCATATCGGCAAATCGACGGAACTCCGCGCGGGCAAGGGAGAAGGGAATCGGCTGCTCGAAGTACTCCCGATTCAGCGCGATCAGGGTATCCGCCAGCCGCTCCCGATCCTCCCTGCCCTCCAGGCCACTTACGTATGCCAGGGTGATGTGGCCGGTGAACGGCCCCGTTGGATACACACCCAACGCCTGCAGCCGTTTATCCTCATAGATCGCGGCGCGCAGGGCACATAGCCGGACATAATCCACCTCGTCCGGAAAATCGACGATGGCCACGATGCCCGATACGAACGCGGTGACGCCGCGCAGGAGGACCGAGATCGATTTCCCTGCCAGACGCTCGTTCTGCTGAAAGACATCGGCAACCGCCGCGGCCAGCCTTCCCTCATAGCCGGGCGAGTCCTCCTGCCGAAGATAGGTGTCGCCCCAGACCAGGTCGGCTACTGTCAGATGGAAGCTGGAGACAGGCACAGGCGCCAGGACCGTTGCCCCAGCCCCTTGCACAAGCGCCTGCTGGATATCCCCCAGCCGGGCATAGGTAGTCACGTTAGCCGTCTCCTCCAGGAATGGCGGCGTGATCACCGTGCATCCTGGGCATGGAGTGGCCAGCCAGTGCCGCTTCTCCGCATCCCATCGGAATCGATCGCTGTTACGGACACCCTCGGATGCCCGACGAACCCCCTCGTCACTCGCCATCTGGGCGATAACATCTTGATACTCTCGATAAGAACGATCCGACACGATATATCTCCTCGCTACCCTCGGATTCTGATGCGTTCTCTACAAGCGATTCTTCAGATAACTTGGTCGCCAGACGAGCGACAATGGCCAATACATGACGTTTGTCCTGGCGCTTCAGACGAAGCACGATCAAACCTGCGTACTGATCAGGTGGATAAGTCCGAATATCAGTAAAACCGGTATCCAACGTAATCAATGTACGTGCCTCACGTTGGCAAATGGCAGCGATCGCCATATCGGACGAGCCACCTAGATGCTCAGTCAACACAGTCTCCGCATCATATCCCGCTCGTCGTAAATGCTCTGCGACCTCGCTGGGTAGATTCTCATCTACTTTGAAACGGAGATTAGCAACCATATCTCTATGTGGGCAAAGCGACAATGCGCTCATTAGCCAGATCGGCCGCGTAGGCAATGGCCGCCTGGATAGCCTCCCGCGTGAGAGCAGGATAGCTTTGCATGATTTCCTCGTAGGTCAACCCCGCCGCCAGGTTATCCAGGACGACAGAGACGGGAATGCGTGTACCTTTGATACAGGCTTTCCCATGGCAGATCGCCGGATCCGTCGTAATGTATTCTCGCCAATCCATTTTCTACATCCTCGCTGATACATGCTCCCAAGGTCCCAGAGACCTCGCCATCCTTGACCACCCCTACTTTCTCACGCCTAACCGCTGCTTGCGCTCGGTTCGCTCCAGCTCTCGCACCTTCTCCCACTCAGGCCGGTCATCCTCCAGGGCCATCTGCTGCCGTAGCTCGATGATCTGGTCCCGCAACACGGCGGCCTTCTCGAACTCCAACGCGGCCGCGGCCTGCCTCATCTGCTTCTCCAGGTCCTTGATCACACGTGCGATCTCATCCTTAGGCAGGCGTGGCGTGGCCGTTCGCTCCTCCCCTGCGTGATAGGTAGGGGCTGGCTCGGCCGCCATGCGCATACTCATCACGCGGTCGGTCAGGTCCCGCACATCTTTGACGATGCTCTGTGGCTCGATGCCGTGCTCGCGATTATACGCCTCTTGGATGCGGCGACGACGGTTGGTCTCGTCGATGGCGCGACGCATGGAGTCCGTGATCGTGTCCGCGTACATGATCACGGTACCGTTCACATGCCGCGCGGCCCGGCCGATCGTCTGGATCAGCGCTGTCTCCGAGCGCAGAAAGCCCTCCTTGTCCGCGTCCAGGATAGCCACCAGGCTGACTTCGGGCAAATCCAACCCCTCGCGCAACAGATTGATCCCCACGACCACATCGTACACACCCAGCCGCAGGTCCCTCAGTATCTCCACCCGCTCGATGGTCTGAATTTCCGAGTGCAGGTAGTGCACCCGGATGCCCAGCTCGGCCAGGTACTCGGACAGATCCTCGGCCATGCGCTTGGTCAGGGTAGTCACCAGGACACGTTCCCCCACGCGAACCCGTTTCTGGATCTCGCCGACCAAATCGTCGATCTGGCCCTCCGTCGGCCGCACCTCGACGCGCGGGTCCACCAAGCCGGTGGGCCGGATAATCTGCTCCACGATCTGGGCCGAATGCTCCCGCTCATACGGGCCGGGCGTGGCAGAAACGTAGATGACTTGGTTGATGCGTTCCTCGAACTCGTCGAAGCGCAAGGGACGATTATCCAGTGCCGAGGGTAAGCGGAAGCCGTATTCCACCAGCACCTCCTTGCGGCTCCGGTCGCCCCGGTACATCCCCTGCACCTGCGGGATCGTCATGTGCGACTCGTCCACGAACAGCAGCCAGTCCGGCGGGAAGTAATCCAGTAATGTCCACGGCGGCGAACCCGGCGGGCGCTGGTCGAGATGCCGGGAATAGTTCTCGATGCCCGAGCAGTAGCCGACCTCGCGCAACATCTCTATGTCGTAGCGCGTGCGTTGCTCCAGACGCTGCGCCTCCAGCAGTTTGTCGGCCGCTCGCAGCTCCGCCAGTCGCTGCTCCAGCTCCTCCTCGATGTCCTGCAACGCCTTCTCCAGCTTATCCTCCGGCGTGATGAAGTGCTTGGCAGGGTAGATCTCGATCTGGTCATGCTCCGCCAGCACCTCGCCGGTAAGCGGATCGATCTCAGTGATCCGCTCTACCTCGTCGCCGAAGAATTCCACGCGAAAGGCGAACTCGCTATAGGCCGGCTGGATCTCCAGCGTATCCCCGCGCACGCGGAACCGACCGCGCTGGAGGACGGCATCGTTGCGCTCGTAGTAAATGCTGACCAGGTGACGCAGAACACTGTTACGCCGATACACCTCACCCACCCGCAGCGTCACGACCACCCGACCATATTCCTCTGGGCTGCCCAAACCATAAATACAACTCACCGAGGAGACGATGACCACATCCCGTCGACTGAAAAGCGCGGAGGTGGCCGCCAGCCGCAGCCGGTCGATCTCTTCGTTGATGTCGGCGTCTTTCTCAATGTACGTGTCCGTGCGTGGGATGTAGGCTTCCGGCTGGTAGTAGTCGTAGTAACTGACGAAGTACTCCACCGCGTTATGGGGGAAGAACTCCCGGAACTCCGAGTACAATTGAGCGGCCAGGGTCTTATTGTGGGCCAGAACCAGTGTCGGGCGCTGTACCGCCTCGATCACCTTCGCCATGACGAAGGTCTTCCCCGTGCCGGTGGCACCCAACAGGGTTTGGTGCTTGTACCCCTTGCGCAGCCCCTCCACCAGCTTCTCGATTGCCTGGGGCTGATCCCCCGTCGGCTGAAATTCCGAAACGACTTGAAACTTCGGCATCCTTACCGCCCCCTGACCAGAACAGAAGTTCGACACTCTCATTATAATGCTTTTTCCTGGATTTGTCCACGTCGCGCAGGGCGGAGGGTGTCCGCCGTTAGGGCAAGAGAAGTTAGCTGCGCCACTCATAGGGACCGTTCACTGTGACCTCAGGGCTTGACCTTCTAACGTCGTCGGGATTAGCAAGATATGTACAGGTAACGTGGGGCTAGCCACCTGGCTGTAGCCCTGGTTTGATGCGGATGGAGGAGTTCCCCGTTGGACTTTTGAAAAGCCTTGATCACCGCACAAAATGATAGACAGCCCGGGAAATTCGTGCTAAAATATAAGAGTGATCACACGCACCCTCTTGTGCCGATCAGTGATTCACCCAGCCCATCGCTAGTTGGGCAACTGCTCAGCCAGAATACCTCACTCAGGTAGGCGCCTAGACTGCTCCTGATCTCCCAATCAATGCGTGCAGGCGCGTTTGGCGATGACACCGTCCCAGATGTTCATGAGATGCCAGGTGGCAACCCTTGAGCATGAAAATCTATTCTCCTAATCGTCCAAGAGGAACCACTGCGATGGGCATTCACATATCATAGTCTGGGGCCAGGCGTAGCCGAGGCGTATGAATGCCCCTTCTCGACGCGCCTATACGCAACCACCAAATGGCAACCATGTCGGCAGGGCACAAAGAGTTCTAGCCGACGCGAGTCTCCCCGTCTCTGGGATACGGGGGCATACATCTCTGGACAAGCAGGGAAGACCATGAGATCAAGACAATCCTTCCTACGCTTTATAGCGGCTCTGCTGGTAAGTCTCCTACTCTTCGGGGTTCTCTCCCTTTCGCCCACGCTGATCGCGCACGCTGCACCTTCACAACATCCGATAAGCGTCGGCCACGCAGTAAGCGCAATCATCGCCCATTTCCATACCGATCGCTTATCCCAACCACCATCCGCCGAGAATGCTCTGACGCAGGTTATGGCGCGCGTGCGTGATGTGGGATCTTACCGATTCATTGCGCATATCGAGACGACGCTGATTCCGCGTCCAAGCTCCGCCATGATCGGCCGGTCCGACCTGCACCTCACTTTGCGTCTGGACGGCGAGCAACTGGGGCCTGATCGCAGTCATATCACTCTACATCTCCTGGACGATCCTCGCTCTCCCGCCTTGCTCATCGAACAGGACGGCATACACGTAACCGTCACCCAGGGCGGCCGACGAGTGGAGCAGAGCCTTCCCATCGATCCTTCAACTGTGGCCTCTGACTTCCTTCACTTCCTCGCCGCTGCCACCGACGTGCACCGATTGCCTTCAGATGCCTCCGCTGAGACACACGACACCACGCGCTTCGCGTACCGTATTGATGGCTCTCGTCTCGCTCATATCTATACCGAGAGGATCGCCGATGAGCTTCGCCGCGCCGCGCAGGTACCTGATCTGGACGTGACCATACCCACATCAGCGGAGGGCGCTACGGGCACAGGGGAACTATGGGTCGACAAAGCTGGCCTGCCCGCTCGTCAGGTATTAGATCTGGAGATGCCTGGGGCCAGCCAGTTCTACGATTCTCATGCACACATCATCATAGACTATGACTTCCCCGCGCGAGCTCGGATGGGAGAGGGACGATGGACAGCCGACGATCGGCAAGGACTTAGCTTATCGTCCGTCATCCATCACCTGCTTCCCGTCGCTCCCACCACTTTGACCGACATCCTCCTCTTCCTTCTACCGCTCACGCTCACTTACACCCTCATCACCCATCGTACCCACCGGCGGGCCTATATCATCGTCGCCCCGGCGCTTAGCCTGATCATCGTGACCGCACCTGTATTGCGCACCTTCAACGTGGCCCGTTTTTATAAGCGCATCGCCCTGGCGGCCACACAACCGTCAGCTGCTAGTCACCAGCAAGTAGCAACAGGCAGTGCGCAATCAACATACCCCCTTCGCCCCTCATCCATCGCGCTACGCTCCACATCGTCCAAGCCTACCTCTCCCGCCCACATCTTAGCTGCCGCTTCCACCCCAGGGCTTCGTTGCGGCAGTGGTAAGGCCAATACTGACACCGACGGCGACGGCATCAGCGATCGCGATGAGAATTGTCTGGGTACAGACCCCTACCGCTCGGATACCGACTACGATCGCATCCCCGATAAGGTGGAGTTGGATGGCATCGAGTGGCCTGCGAGCAGCGGGCATATGTGGTATGGCGACCCCATCTCGCCTGACACGAATAATGACGGCCTGAACGATCTCTACGAGTGGCCTAAGCCCTATGGTACCGCCCCTGAATGGGACGTGGACAACGATGGCATTCCTAACCCCTGGGATGATGACAACGATGGCGACGGAGTCCCTGATAAAATAGATCTCTCCCCCTATGCCTACACCGACTACATCTCATCTTTCACGTTATCGACTCGTGGCAGCGGGTTT
>JAGHDS010000249.1 GCA_021159845.1 Anaerolineae bacterium | reverse complement strand
TCACACGGCTGTGCCTCCTGACCGACTGGTGAGCCAACGCCGCGCCGTCTCCGCAATGCTCCCCGTCTCCTGGTAGCATTCCACCCAATGCAACTGTTCACCGTCCCCCACTAGATTATCGGCATCCGGTGAACGATGTAGGCCGAGGACCCGGCGATGGTCCCCGGGAAGAAACCCCTGGAGTTTGGCCTTTTGATGAAGGGGGGTGCAAGGGGGATACCTCCCCAGTAAAGTTAAAGGGAACACAAACAATCTCACTGGTGGAGGTACCCCCTATGAAGGATACCACATTTCCGGTGCTTCTACAGGCCTTGTTTGAGGTGTTGGATGCTCATCGTCCTGCCTTCCGGCAGGGGCGGACCTTCCTGCGGGCGGTGGGGTTGTTGATCAGCGAGGTATTCACCTGAGCGACGAGTCCTTATACCCGATCGCCCTTGGGCTTCGGGAGTTCCGAACCGCTTTTCAGGAAGAGCTCATGTGGCCTTACATGATGGCCGCCAGTACGGCGACCATCGCACCCGTGATCATCATCTTTTTCCTGGTACAGCGGACGTTCGTGGAGGGAATTACCGTTACCGGCATCAAGGGGTAATCATTTCCCAGCAAGGGAGGCACTATGGCATCGCAATCTCGAAAAGACAGCGGTGTGACCATCTACCAGCCGGACAGATGTTATGCTGGCTACACGCTCTTCTGTCACACGTACGAGGACCCGCGCACCAGCCAGGATGGCCGGGCGCATATGTATCTCATTGACATGCACGGGCAGGTCGTGCATGAGTGGACCACAGATACGGCCGTCCAGTTGTTGGAGCTCTTGCCCGATGCTACCCTCTACTACTCCACCCGGGATCGATCGAACATCGACCGGGCTGGCCTGTACCGGCTTGCCCCCGATAGCTCGCTGCTCTGGCGGTACCATTGTCGGATAGACCATGATTTTCATGTGATGGACGATGGTCGCTTGATGATCCATACCCTGATCGACAAGATGGTCCCCCGGCTGGGGCCGGAACTGCGTCGTAACCCCTATATCGTTGAGATCGGCCCGGACAAGGAATTGCTTTGGGAATGGCATGGGGAGGAGCACATTCAGGAGTTGATTGACCTCTGTGGGCTGGAGGTCCCCATTGACTGGCCCGAGCGAATGCGTCAGGAGGTGGCGGAGCGCAGGGCCTGGGATGAACGGCTACAGAGCCTTCCCAACGAGGAGCTCGAAGCGCTTCGCGAGCGCTTGATCCAGCAACGTCGGTTTGATTGGGCTCACAATAATACGTGTGAAGTCATCCCGGATACGCCGGCCAGCGCGCGAGACTCCCGCTTCCGCGCCGGTAATATCCTCTTCAGTTACCGGAGCCTCGATATCATCGGGGTGATCGATCGGGTGTCCGGTCAGATCGTTTGGGCGTGGGGGCCGGGCGAGTTGGATGGTCAGCACCAACCCACTATGCTCTCCAACGGGCATATCCTGATATACGATAACGGCTCGCGTCGCGGCTGGTCTCGGGTGATTGAGCTTGACCCGATCACTGAGCGGATCGTATGGGAATATAGGGGTACGCCTCAGCGAAGCTTCTACAGTGGATTCATCTCAGGCGCCCAGCGCCTGCCCAATGGGAACACCTTCATCTGTGAGGGAGGCCCCGGGCGGCTGTTCGAGGTCACATCGGGCGGGGAGATCGTGTGGGAATACAGGAGCCCTTATGGTGAAGAGGGAACGTACGGGATATACCGGGCAACTCGCTACCCGCCGGAGTTCGTCGAGCCGTTGCTCCGGGCTCGCGAGACCTAGCCTCGCGGGCATCGTCTCGCGACTCACGGGGTCGGATGGTGTGCCGTCCGACCCCGTTTGTTTTACCCCATTACACGCGAATCTCCTGTCGTTGGAAGAGCACGTAGCTTAAGGCGAATAGCAGGATGGTCGCCGCGATCAGCCCGGTAACTTGGGGCCAGATGAGCAGCACGCTTTGCCCCAAGGGTAAGGGAGTCCCCAACACAGCGCCTTGAAGCTGGATGGGAAGTACCAGGCCGAATGCGCGGATCGTCGGGCGCAGCAGTGCCAGCGTCGCTTCGGCGTAGAGCGTGTTGGGGGATACGCGCGCCAGTGTGAGCTCTAACTGAGCCTGTGCCAACAGCTCCTGAACGAACCCGAACCGGATGGGGTGTAGCGTCTGGGCCACCAGGCTGGCGATCGTCCCCCAGAAAACGGTGAAGAATAGCCACACGGCGATGGAAGCCAGCGCCGCCGTGGCTGGCTGACGGAAGATCACGGAGAAGGTTATCGCCAGGCCAAGCCACACGCCACCATAGAAGATGGTCGCGACCAGGAACCACAGGCTGCGGGCGACCTCTTCGCCGCTTGGGGGGACTCCCAGGCGTACCAACCCCAGCCCCATGATCAGCAGCCAGATGGCTGTCAGGACCAGGGCCAGCGTGAAGAGGCCAGCCAGGAATTTGCCAAAGAGCAGAGCATCGCGGTAGATGGGCTGTGCCAGTACCCGGGAGATCGTCTGCCGGTTGAACTCACCGTTGATCGCGTCGAAGCCAAGCGCTATGGCGACCAATGGCACCAGAAAACCCAGGAAGCCCACGAACGCGGGCAGCGGATCTCGCGCCGTCGTCAGCAACTTAAGATAGAGGAATTGATCTCCGCCCACGCCCGTTCGCAGATTTTGCAGCGCGGTGTACGCGGTGCCCAATGCCGTGAGCACGATCAACGCCTCGAGGATCTGCATCCGCGCGCTGGTCAGATGATCGGCCATCTCCTTGGCGGTCACCGCCCACAGGCCGGTCCATGGCGATCCCTCCCGCGCCCGTTCATGCTGGATTGCTTGCTGGGACATGGTTCACCTCCTGGAAGTATCGGGCGTAAATCTCGTCGAGGCCGGGCTCCTCCAACCCCAGGGATCGGAGCCGCCCACCCGCCTGGATGATGGCGTGGGCTGCTTCACTGCGCAGATCCTGCCTGGCTTCC
>JAGHDS010000493.1 GCA_021159845.1 Anaerolineae bacterium | reverse complement strand
CCCCTGTACGGTGATTACGAGGACTTCTGATCGTCGCGCTTCCCCCGCCATAGCGCTGACCTGCAACTCCCCTGGCCGTTCCAGCTTGATATCTGCTTGGGCGATGCCGTTGTGGGTAGTTACCTGCTCCCTGGGAAGTTCCAGGGACTCGGTGGGATAGAGCAACCGGATAGTGACCTGTGTGCCATCTGGTACTGGATTCCCGTTGTGATCCCGGATGACCCCCGTTGTGATGTGTAGCACCTGGCCCTTCTTCATAATGATGGGCTTAGCCGTCCCCTCCTCGCTGGTCTCCTGAGCGGCGTGTAACTTGATGACCTGCTGTGGATCCGGCTGTACCTCTTCTGGAATGTTGTAATTGATACCGGGGATGCTCACGGGTGGGTGTCCGGCGGGCGTGTATTCGCGAAACAGCAGTCGCACGGCCGTTTCCAGGAAGGGGGCGCTTTTGCTGTACAGCCCGAAATAAGCGGTGAGCTTGCTGATCTCCGTGGGATCCAAGTAGTATGGTGCGTTGAACGAGAGCACGATCAGGCGTTTGCCACGCAGGCTATCGGAGCGCACATCGAGGAACTGCTTGATGCTGGCCGATTCTGGATATTCGGATGGGTCGACATCGAGCATAGCGAAGATGATCCAGTCGGCTTGTTCGATCAGCTGCTCGATCTCTTTTTGAGAGGGCTCCTTGGATTTACCTGCAAGGAAGTCTTGAAGCTGTGCGAAGCTCAGGCTGTGGATATGATCGGGATTGACTTGTCCGCTCGCCTGAGGACCGTACAGGCGCAGCATGATCGTCTCCAGGGCCATAGGGTCAATGAGTTGGAAAGGTGAGCATGACTTGCATTCCTGACCGCGACGCGCGTCGGTGATGATGAGGATATTCTCGTCAGCCAGTGGGCCTGTTGGTAGGCGGTCGGCCAGGTCCTCGGGACCGGGGTCGATGAGGGTGGCGGCCGCCTGAGCGACCTGGGCGACGCGCTGTGTGCTCTGGCCTACACCCGAGAGCCCATTCGGTGAGACCAGCGCGTTGTCCAGCGAGAGTTTCGGGTATAAGTGGCGCTTGAGACGCAGGATCCGTAGCAGGGCCGCATCCACGCGCTCCCGGAACACCTCATCCGTGGTATATCGTTCCTGGAAGAAGAGGATTGTATCTTTGATATTGGCGAGTTCGTCTTCCCAGTTGTCCGTGAGAGCGAACCGGGATAGAAGGAGAATGTCATTGCCGCCGGTGACGAACGCATCTAAGGCGACCTGTCGGTGTGGAAACTTTTGAAGGGTGGGGTCGTAATACCGGCGGATGGAGGGCACACCCAGCGCGTCGGAGATGAGAATCCCGCCCGCTTTGCGCCACGACTTGAATTCATCCAGCCCCAGGATCGTCTGAAGCTGGGGGGCCAGGCTGATCGGCGGGGTGAGCTGGCGGGTTGTGTTTTGGAAGCCGCGGTAACGCACGTGGGAGGACATGAAAGCCTCGGTCACGGCGGCGGCGTCATCACCGTGAGCCACGGCCGCGAAGGGGGCCAGCTCAACCTGCCGCAGGAGCTCCAGCGGCTTCTGTACGGTGGCGATCTCCTCGTCGGGACGGCGATCGCTGGCACCTTGTCCAGGGAAGTGCTTGGCCACAGTCGCGACGCGCCCCGCGCTACCTTCGTGGACCCCTCGGATGTAGGCCTGTCCCATGCGGCCTACCCAATAGGGGTTCCCGCCGAATGTGCGCGTGCCCAGATCCCCCGGCTGGTTCGTGCGTGGCGTGTCCAGGATGTCCAACGAGGGGCCGAGCAGGAGATTGATGCCCACGGCGGACAGTTCCTGCCCCACGATGATGCCAATGGTCTCGGCTGCCTTGGGATCCCACGTGGCGCCCAGTGCTATATTGTTAGGAAGCGGCGTGAAGCCTCGGCGCAGCTCGGTATAGGGGTATCCATCGCCCTCTTGGTTGATGGCGATCAGGAGGGGCAGAGGGACTGGGTTGGTGATCGGGGTGGCGCTTGATGGTGGTAAGGGCTGTACGTTGGTGGCCTCGGATGGAGCCAGGGCTTGCAGGGTGCTCAGCGGCCGATCGAAGGCCAGGCCCTGCAGGCGGTTCGTCAGGATCAGCACCTGGGCTGGGGTGTCCAGGAGCTGGCCGTCGGGTCCTTCCACGGGGGCGTTGCGGAAATTATCGTTCTCCGTCTTCAGGATGACGCCGCCAACCCGATATGTGCGAATCAGGTCGGCGATCTCCGAGTCGGGGCCCACGTCATTACCCTGGAAGGGGACGATGAAGAGCTGTCCCACGCGATCGGCCACGGACATCTGGTCGATGAGGGCGCGCAAATCGGCGTCGGGGTCGGGTGTCTCCTGAGCGCGGGCGGGGAGGCCGGCGATCAACGGGAACAGCAGGAGTCCCAGCGCCAGCAGACGGGGCAAAAGGCTCTTCAGTCCGGGCTGCCCCACGCACAAAGCCTCCATGTGGGGGTACGCCGGGTATCCGCCCAGCGTTCAAAATAAGTATACTGCCTTCCTACGCGGCCGTCAAACACATTTTGTCTGTGCGCCAAGAGATCGTTACCAGGTGGTGATGGAGATACTGGACAGAGCAGGCCCTCCAGCAGTAGGAGGACAGGCCCTCCTCATGATAAAAGAACTGTGGTCATATATCCACCAAAAGGAGGGCCCGCCATGGCAGAGCTGTCCTATCGGGAAGTATACGAGATGAACGAGGCGAAGGCAAGGCACCATTTGGTGGAATGCTACCAGGAGACGGAGAGCATTGCGAAGACGGCGCGGCGTTGGCACACCTCGCGGCAGGTGGTACGGAAGTGGGTACGGCGCTACGAGCAAGAGGGGGAAAAGGGGGTTGCGCTCTCGCTCGCGGAAGCCGCATCGGATGCCACATCAAGCCAACCACAGCCAGGGGGGGAAGCATTTGAGCGTTGAGAAACCCTGGTCAGTTGAGTATCAGATGCCAGAGCCGGCCAGAACTGCTTTTGTGCGGCAATGCCTCGGGTCGAACCGAGGCGGAGGCTCCTCAACGACCAGCGATCAGGGCACTCAACCCGCCTGCTTGTACTCATTCCTCGAATGCCTCTATGTTGGGAAGCACGGCATGGGAGAGAGTCTGCACGACCCAGTTCTCCTGTAAGGGCGATATCGCGATGACAAGCCGTCCGTGTTGATAGGCCTCGTATATCTCGATTGCTGTTCCCATGCTGGCCTTGGGGACGTAGGCGATTACGAGGTCAGAAGCTCCGGCCATGCGAGCCATCTCCAGTGATGTGACTCGGGCCCGTTCAGGCGGGTAATCTACAGAGTTGGGATGTAATACCCGAGGATCAATGATCGTCGCGTGAGGGTATACCTGTTGGATGATCGTAGCGATTCGTTCTCGGTAGTCCTGGGGATGTAGCTCCCGGCCGAGGTTGGATCCCTGCATGATGCCCGCGATGAATATCTGCATGGCCTCGTTGCCTCGTCATCCGTGTAAACCAAAAGCTGCCGACATTGTCGGCAGCCGTTTTTTCGGCGAGCCCCCGCCGTGCCGTGTGCCAACGTGTTTTGAACCTGCTTTCGCAGGTGGGTGCCTACCGAGGGTTCCTGTCTTGCCACAAGCGGGCTATCACATTCCCCCTCAGGCAAACGGCTCCCTGAGATCTGGTGTTGGCTCAAAACGGTTGCTTGGCATCACGAACACCGCAGGGTACTACATCAATACGATACCACAACTTGAGGGAGTTGGCAAATGCCCTGGGCGAGGGCCATATCTGACAGTTGGAAGCCGCAGGGCGAGGCACTATTGAACGTGCGGGGGATTATGTTTTCGCATAATCTATGCTACAATAGTGACAGGTAAAGGAACTGGATCACATTGAGCTTCGAAAGGGATTGTGCTATGGAGCAGACGTCTGCTACTTCCCCACCGTTTATTACCGCTGACTTGCCTGGCATTGGCGGCGAGATCAAGGTAGATCCAAGCCATTTCATCGTCGAGGAGATCCCGCTATACGAGCCTGTGGGGGAAGGTGAACATGTTTATGTGCGCCTGACTCGTGAAGGGTGGACCACGCGCGACTTACAGAAACGATTGATGACCCTCTTTGGCCTGCGCGATGTGGATGTTGGGGTCGCTGGGTTGAAGGATAAGCGCGCTCGGGTGACGCAGACGTTTTCGTTACTGTTGCAGGGTGTGGATGAAGAGGAGGTAGCTCGACGCATCCAGGATG
>JAGHDS010000379.1 GCA_021159845.1 Anaerolineae bacterium | reverse complement strand
TCTATATGCAGCTCGACGCAGATATTAGCTATCGAGATGCGTACTTCGTCCAATTTTCCCTCCGGGATGGTGCATTACAATTGTATTAATGGAATAAACGATCGTATCCGGGCCTCTTGCTCTCCAATGGCCTTGCCATTGCGTTCTACCCATGCGTGGGTGTAGAAGCTATTATTCTCCTTGTGTAACCCTATTCGAACCTGGGCTGCCAGGCCCTCTTTGGCTAGCAACCATCGCAATACGATGGCCCGGCGCAAGCAGAGCATCGGACGTATGTGATGTTGTCCTGCTATGCTCACCAGCCGGTGCCACCGCGCAACGATGGCGGCGGCTTCCTCAGGGGAAATATTGCCTTTATCCTTTTCTCGTTCTCCAATAATGATGAGATGCCGCATGAGGCGAAATGGTAGTAACCGTAGTCCTACATCCGCAGCTAACAATAAACTCCATGCTTGCAGCACTCCCCAGCGGTCCCTCGGCTGCAGGCCCTGCCATTTGTGCCATTTGTGTCGAATCGAGTCTACGAAGGTCATGGAGAGAGCCTCCCCTGACTCATTGGGGTGTGCATTTGGTGAAGAATTGGGGAAGCTATCAGCTTGGTGGTAGAGTCACAAATCAATTTATAGTATCGCGTAAAGGTATCCTTTTGTCAATTGGATAGCTAATAAATTACATTACAGTGACCTTACAGTTCTCTGCTTCTCTCTGCGAAGCGGGTAGACGCACGGGACGCGCTCTTTATCCTCCCTCCGCGACCTTTTGGAGTCCCTCTCGGTCCAGGATAGTGATCCGTTTACGGCCGATGTCGATCAGGCCGCGGGCTTTTAGATCATTGAGTACCTGGGTGGCGGTCTCCCTGTATGTGCCCACTGTCTCCGCCAGGTCCTGATGGGTTAGCCCAGTGATCTCATTGCCCTGTTCCTCGGCCAGGCGCAGCAGCAACGAGGCCAATCGGGCGGGGATGCCCTTGAAGGCCATGTCCTCCAGCCTCTCCTCTACCGCTCGCAGCCGGCGTCCCGTGGCCTCCAACACTCGTAGCGCCACCTGGGGCTTCTCTAAGATCAGCCGCTCTAGGTCCGTACGGCTCATGACGCAGATCTGGCAGTCCTCAATCGCCTCAGCGAACGTATTATGCATCTGTTGGCCGATCAGCGCCATCTCCCCAAAGATGCTTCCCGGCCCCAGCGTGGCGATTACCAGGCGCTTCCCCTCGGGGGATATTCGGTACAGCTGCACCCGCCCCTTCTTCAAAATGAACAGAACCTCGCCGACCTCCTCCGGCCGGTAGAAGACCTTCCCCTTTTCCACAGAGCTGACCGTCGTGATGCGGTCCAGCTCCTCCATCTCCTTGGGGCTGAGGTCCTGGAAGATCTCCACACGTCGTAGATAGGCTAGCTTGTCCAGGTTCATCGCCCCGCCTCCGCCTCCTTCGTGCTGTGCCTGCATCGTACATCAGAATAGGTAAACAAGCAAGCAACCATCAGAGAAGGAACCAGATCGCCCACCCCCTTGGGGCGCTGGCCCTCTCGTTGTATCGGTGGAGGCTGAGGTGCGTTTCAGTTTCGGGGTGAAGTAAAGCGTGGTCGGGCCTTTGTCGGAACGAGAGCCTGATGGTGAGGGGCGGAGAGCCCCAACATCTTGCTTAAAGAGGCCGGGGCTCTCCGCCTTGTCGTTTCACGAGCCATCCAGGTGATCCCTTCAGCATCCCGTATCCGTGCTTCGCCACTATTGAAATGCGCCTGAGGGCCGGGTGCGGATGCTCGATCCTAGGCTACAGGGGTACTTTGTGCGGCAGCCAACTCGTTATCTTTCTCTCCGTTATCTCGGTCAGCTGGTGACTTCGCACCCCGGGGTGCCATGTGTGGTTCACTTACGGGGGGCTGCTTTGGCACTTCCTGTGAACTGCCCGTTCTCGCCCTCGTCCGGCGGGGAAGCATGACGCGAAATGTGCTCCCCCGTCCGGGCTCGCTCTCCACGGATACTTCTCCACCGTGGGCCTTTACGATCTCCTTAACGATCAGTAGCCCCAAGCCAGTACCCTTGATGCGCTTAGTGTGCTCATTTTCCACGCGCTTATACTTGGAGAACAGCAGGGGAATCTGATCCGCAGAGATGCCGATCCCATTATCGCTTACCTCGATGATAACCTCGTCGGGAGTAGTGTGGAGATCAACGATGATGTGCCCTCCCTCCTGCGTGTATTTGATCGCGTTGCTTAGCAGGTTGGTCACCACCTGGTTGATGCGCTCCCCATCCACCCAGGCGATGGTGGGCTCCTTGGGGAGATGGACTTCGATTACATGCCCGCGTTGGTGAGCTAACGGTAGAGCCTCCCGGACTGCCTCGCGAATCACCTCATTTAGATCGACATCCTCACGGGATAGTTTCAGGAAGCCCGCATCGATAGCAGAGTAGTCTAAGAAGTCACTGATTAGGTCCATCAACTTCTTCACGGAGCGTTGGATGATCTCCACGATTTCCTTCTGTGCCGGATTGAGCGGACCTACCGTCTCTTGTGCCAGTAGATCGACAAAGCCGTTAATCGCCGTGGCAGGGCTTCGCAGATCGTGCGTGATCATGGAGTAGAAGTCTGCCTTCATCTGCTCCAGCTCCTTCTCCTGGGAGATGTCCTGGAGCGTAATCACGGTGCCCAGCATTTCTCCACTATGTAGCCGGACGGGGTTCAGCGTGGCTCTGAAGACCCTTGTTTTCTCATTCTGGCCAGGCACCTCCCGCAGTCCGGTCACCTCCAGGTGCAAAGGCTCTCCAGTTTCCATCACATGCTGCACCCCCTCTAGTAGTTCTCTTTTGAGCCCTAACTCGGCAAGCGGGTGGCCCAGAGCTTGTTCCTGGGAAGTTCCCAGTTCCTGCTCAGTGGATGGGCTCATCATGATCACCGAGCCTTCCTGGTTGGTAACCAGGACCAACTCGGAGAGGCTGAAAAGGATTGCACGCAGCTTATTACGTTCGTCGAGTAAGGCGTTGCGGGCGTGTTGTAGCTGACGAACTGTCTCCTCCAATACTTGATTCTTCTGGCGGACCTCGCGTTCCAATTGGAGGCGGCTGACCTGGGCCTCACGAAACTCGAGGGCGCGTTGGATCACGTGCAAGAACTCATCCAGGTCGGAGCC
>JAGHDS010000266.1 GCA_021159845.1 Anaerolineae bacterium | reverse complement strand
CCCCCCATGTCGGAACGCTGCCATGCCGGGCCGATAGAACGCGCCACGATATATAAACCGATCCCCAATGCGAGGCCGCTGATCCGACGGTGAACAGTCCCCAAAAAAGCCCGATTGCCAGCGGCCGACGGGGGTTGTACAATATGGGGGCAAGATTCGAAACGCAAGGTATGCTGAGGGTATTGAGATGGAACGGTTGACAATTACCACACGCAGTCATGAGGAAATGGTGGACATCACCAGTGCGGTCCAGGAAGTGGTGTCGCGTAGCGGAGTGCGCGATGGGATGTGCTGCATATTTGCCCCCCATACGACGGCTGGTGTGACACTGAACGAAAATTGGGATCCCGACGTGCGACATGATCTTCTGGTCTCACTGGATGACATGGCGCCAGCCAGCCCCCAGCATCGTCATGCGGAGGGCAACTCACCGGCCCACGTCAAGGCCAGCCTGTGTGGGTCCAGCGCCATCGTTTTCATCGAGGATGGGCGCTTGCAGCTGGGTAGGTGGCAGGGCATCTATCTGGCCGAATTCGACGGCCCCAGACGCCGCCAGGTATGGGTGAAAGTCGTTAGCGCGTAAAGGGAGCACGGAAGGGCGGAGGTGGTTATGTCAGAGCGACTGGGTGTCATCACGGATGGGGCGTTCAATGCCACCCTCACAGCGCGGTTGGATCCTGGCGTGTCCACGGAGAAGCTGCGCATCGGCGATTTCGTCGTCGTTGAGGGTACGGATCACATCTTCTTCAGCACCATTGCCGATATCCAACTACGCGTTACCACCCCCAGTATCTCGAGCCAACCGCCGGGCAACGCGTCCTCGTTCGTGGCTCGCGCGCTGTCAGGGACAGCCACGTATGCAGCCGTCCAGGTGAAGCCCATGCTCATGATTGAGAAGCCGAAGGCTGAGGACTTCGTGGATACGACGGTTCGTCCGCAACCTGTCCGTACCATTCCCATGCACTTCGCCGTGCTTCGTCAGGCGGGGGAACTGGACTTCCGGGATGTATTCGGCGAGGACCACGGCCGATTCTTCGCGATGGGCTATCCGCTCACTATGGATATCCCCGTCTGCCTGGACTTGCGTCGCTTGATGGAGCGTTCCAACGGGGTCTTTGGACAGTCTGGTACGGGCAAGTCCTTCCTCGTGCGCTTGCTTCTGTGCGGCATCATCGATCGTAAGATCGGTGTGAATTTGATCTTCGACATGCACGATGAGTACGCGTTCGGGAAACGGTCCGAGGACGGGCAGTGGGTAAGGGGGTTGAAGCAATTGTTCGGCAGCCGGGTGCTCGTCTACTCCCTTGATCAGCGGGCTGCTCGTCGCTCCGGGCGCCAGGCGGACGTGATCCTGCAGATCGGCATGAATCAGATCGAGCCGGAGGATGTCCTGCTATTGGCCGAGGAGCTGAACCTGCGCGGCACGGCGGAGGCGACTATCGGCTTGTTGGAAGACCGTTATGGAGAGGAGTGGTTCCGCTCCCTGTTGGAGATGTCGCCGGAGGACCTGAACGCCTTTTGCGAGGAGAGCGGCGCCCATCCGGCTTCGCTGGCTGCCCTCCAGCGCCAGCTTAAGGTCATCGGCCGGCGTCCATACATCACGCCAGAAGCTAAGTATGCAGCTATTGACGACATGGTAGCTGCACTGGATCGAGGACAGCACATCATCCTGCATTTCGGTCCTAACAGCAACGTGCTCGATCACATCTTGGTCGCCAATATCGTCACCCGGCGCGTTCGCCAACTATACCAGCGAAAGGTCGAGCGCTACGAGGAAACCCACAATGAGGCGGACAAACCTCGCCCGCTGATGATCACCATCGAGGAAGCCCACAAGTTCCTCAACTCGGGTGTCTCTCGGCAGACGACTTTCGGTACCATCGCGCGCGAGTTGCGCAAATACTATGTCACGCTGATGGTCGTCGATCAGCGGCCATCCGGCATCGACCCCGAGGTCCTCTCCCAACTGGGGACGCGCATCACCGGCAAGCTCACGGAAGAGCGGGATATCGACGCCGTGTTGACCGGTGTTGGGAGTCGCTCCGTCTTGCGGGGAGCGTTGGAGAGCCTGGACACGCGGCAGCAGATCCTGATGATGGGCCACGCGGTACCTATGCCGATCGTCCTGCGCACCCGGGCGTACGATGAGGCGTTCTACCGCTCACTGGGCGCGGAGATCGAGCCCGAGGATGCCTTCGAACGGGCGGCCGCGGCCAAGGCACGCGTGGAAAAGGATATAGAGGACCTCTTCGGCGAGTGATCCCCTGGCGTCGTCTCCAGCACCGCCCCGGCAGATGATGTCGGATTCCTACCCCAGTGTCGGAGAGTCCGGCTTCGCTTCTCCATCACACAGCCAGTTTTCCAGGACACGGTCGGGGCTGAGCGCGTCTAGCTGAAGATACCACGCGGCCGCGTCCAGCACAGCTTGCTGCGGGATCAGCCCCACGAGCTCGCTCCGCCGGATGCTGACCCCGTATCGCGTCGCCTCACGCCGCACCATCTCCACTACCCGATGCACCGGAGTGCGTCGGAAATCCGTGAGATTCATCGTGACCTGGGCCAATCCACCCACTTTCACGCCCAGGGCTTTCACGTAGCGTAAGCCGCCACTCGAGTGGCGCACCGCCCGGGCGATGGCCTTGGCGATCTTGACATCGTCCGTGTTTAGGTAAATATTGAAAGCGATGAGCAATCGCCTCGCCCCAATAATACACGCTCCTGCAGAACCCACACGCCGGGGGCCGAAATCGGGCGCCCGGTCCGGATTCGTGGCGATCTCCTCTTTCAGCCGCTCGTATTCACCGCGGCGTACATCGGCCAGATCCGTGCGATCCGGCCGCGTGGCGGCTGCCCCATATAGGTAAACGGGGATGCTTAACTCATCACCCACGCGCTGTCCCAACCGTCGGGCAAGTTGCACACAATCGTCCATCGTCACACCCCGGATGGGGATGAAGGGGACAACGTCCGCTGCTCCCAAGCGGGGGTGTTGCCCTCGCTGGTGCTCCATATCAATCAATCGGGCAGCCGCCGCAATCCCCCGGAACGCGGCCTCCAGCACCGACCCCGGTACTCCTATCATGGTTACCACAGAACGATTGTGATCCGGGTCAGAGTGTACATCCAGGACACGCACGCCTGGTACGGTCGCCATAGCGTCCTGAATGGACTGAATAACGTCCGAGCGTCGTCCCTCGGAGAAGTTCGGCACACACTCGACGATCTGTTCCATGCGCCCCTCGTTGCTTAGACCTTTCGCATTTGTCCTACCCGTTCGGTAGCCTCTCCTGGCGTGGAAAGCCCATGCCAGGATGGCTGGGTGATTATGACAGGCCAAAGAAGGTTCGCGCGTTGTCGTACAGGAGCATCTCGGCGATGGCTGCTGCGTCGTCCTGGCCCAGATACCCTTCGTCGATCATCTCGGTTAGTGCCCAAGCGATGCCCCAGCGGGCGATGCGGGCATGGCCGTATACGCCATCGGCCATGCGCACGTCCCCGCCAAACGCGAAGATTTTATTCGCTGGCACTGTGCCGAGGAATGTTTGCAACGCCCGCCGCGTGGCGTAGGGATCGACGATCCATGCCCAGCACAGGTCAACGTAGACGTTTGGGAAGTTCTTGGCTAGCGATGCGATCTCGCCCTGGTAAGGGTAGCCCGTGTGGAAGAGGTCGAAACGAACGTCGGGGTACTGAACGAACAAATTCGTCAGCAGGCTGGGACGTATCCGATTGAGGTCGAGGTTACGGTTCCCGGCGAGGTATCCGGTGTGGATCTGCACGGGGAGATCATGCTCGGCCGCCCGGCGAAGGCAGTGGTGGAATGTCGCGTCTTGTAGGGCCTTGAGCTCACCCGGTTCCAGCGGCTGCCCGCGTTTGTATCGCTTCTCAAAGGCAGAAGCTGCCCGCTCCGGTGGCACATCCTCGAAGTACAAGCTGCGCCAATAGGGGCAATTGTTCTTGATGGCGACTGCCTCCTCGCCGTATCGCTCGAAGTACCAGTCGATGGTGGCAAGGAACGCCTCCCATGAGTCCGCGCGAATACCCGTGCGGGCCGCGAACCGGTCCAGCGGCAGGGGATCCTCCAGGAAACGGTTTACGGCCAGGGCTTGTCGACACATTCGGAGGTCGATCTCGTCGCGATACACATCCCCCTTCTCCTCCACATCGTGAAGCACATACCAGGCTACGCCTGCTTTCTCGCGGATCAGCCACTGGTGCACCCCGGGCTGATTGTGCGCTCGCATAGCAGCGGTCACCTCGCGATAAGTTGTGGCGTCGAGTCTGGCGATGCCATACACTTCCTGGATCGTCAGCGATATCGCCCGGCCATAGCCAGTATGGCGAGCCCATTCCCAGAATGGGGCTACCCGTCGCCATTTCTCGTCTTGGCTCACTTCCTCCGCCGATAGGCTCTCTATCTCGTCTACAGGCATCCCTGCAGAAGCCAGGTCGGCGAGTAGGTAAGCCTGGAACAAGTGGGCGAAATCGAGGTGATCGCCCAGTGCCAGGCGATCACTCTCTTCCTGTAGATGCTCATGTGTGTCCACCAGCGGTGTCCGCGCCACCGCCTCACGAAGCTTCGGGTAACGATTCGGCAGGTCAAACATGGAATCCCCCTCCCGCGCGAGGTATACACCCCCGCAGAGATTATGTACTTCAGGCACCCTAACCTATCCAATTATACACGCGAAAGCCACCCCTCGACCATCAGGTGCAGCCTTGCCCGGAGTCTGTCGGAGGACAAGCGTTACTCCGTGCGACAACGGGGAGTCCTGCGGCTATCAGCATGGCTATGCTTTGTCAGCCTCTCGCGAGTGTGGTAGAATCGGGCAACCCACCGGTAAACCGCCAAGGCCCAACCACGGCCGACTTACCCTCTTGCCCATAAGGGAGCCATGAAGACGACACTGATCTATAATCCGAGCGCCGGTTCAGGCCGTGCGGCGGAGGACATGGACGTAACAATCGGAATGTTGCGTCGCCGTGGCTGGGACGTGCAGGTCCGAGAGACCCGGCGATCTGGCGATGCCGCGGATCTGGCCCGTGAGGCATCCATAGCTGGCTATCAAATGGTATTGGTGGCGGGGGGAGATGGCACGATCAGCTCGGCCATCCAGGGCTTGGTCGGATCGCAAACGGCCTTGGGGGTACTCCCCGCGGGGACAGGTAATGTACTGGCTCGACAGCTTGGTATGCCTGTGCCAAGCCCTCTCCATCCTACTGTCTTGCGCAAGGCAGTTGAGCTGATCCTAGACGGGGAGCCTCACCAAGTCGACCTGGGGCTACTCAGCAGCACTGACGATGAGCTACACAAGCGATACTTCCTGTGTTGGGCTGGCATCGGCGTTGATGCCGCGATCACCCAAGAGGTTGAGTTGCTTCCTCAGCTTAAGCGTCGTTTGGGGCTTGGAGCCTTCGTGCTCTCCGCCTTACATGTCCTGCGCCGATACGCGGGCACGCGGGTGGACTTGATCGTCGATGGGGAACACGTGCCACCGCACCGCATGGTCCTGGCAGTTGCCAGCAACATGGATTTATACGGGGGGTTTTTCCACATCTCGCCGGATGCGCAGATGGATGATGGAGTGCTTGACTTTAGCTGCTTTCACGGCGACCGGCTGCTCGATACAATCTATCATGGCCTGGTGATCCTCCTGCGCCGACATACCCGCAACCCAAGGGTTAGTATCTATCAAGCTCGGGAAGTCGAGGTCCACACAGCACACCCACTGCCCGTGCACGCCGATGCGGAGCCATTCGGGACCACACCTATTCGCATCCGGGTTGTGCCACGGGCATTGCACCTCGTCATCCCTCCTACAGCACCACAGCGCATCCTGTCCCAGCCGCTTGAGCACCGCAATCATTCTCCAACGATCGCAGACCGGTGGTCACCTGGCTCCAGAACTGGCGCCAGGGGATGTGAGAAGGTATCTCTCCCTCACAGGATAGGGCCAACCTATGTCACTTCCCATCTACACCGTCTCCCAGATCACAAGCCACATCAAAGGGATGTTCCTTCAAGACGACCTGCTCCAGGATGTCTGGGTCGAGGGTGAAATCAGCAATCTCTCCCGCGCGGCCTCTGGGCACTACTACTTCACATTGAAAGATGCCTCGGCGGCATTGAGCTGTGTGATGTGGCGAAGCCAAGTTGCGCGACTCTTGCAAGAGCCTCGCAATGGGGACGCCGTCCTCGCCCACGGGTATATCTCGATTTACGAGCAACGAGGCACCTACCAGCTTTACGTTGATTCGCTCCAGACGGCTGGGCTGGGCAGACTCTTCCTGGAATTCGAGGCGCTGAAAGCACGCCTAAAAGCTGAAGGGCTGTTCTCCGAAGAACGGAAGCGTCCTATCCCGCCGTGGCCGCGGCGAATCGGCGTGGTGACCTCGGCCGATGCCGCGGCGTTGCGCGACATTTTGCGCACATTGGCCGCACGCTACCCACTGGTCGATGTCGTTCTAGCCAGCACGTTGGTACAGGGTGTTGAGGCCCCATCGCAGATCGTCGAGGCCATTGCTGCCCTGAACCGATGGTCAGAGAAGCATGAGCCGATCGATGTCCTGATCGTGGCTCGTGGTGGCGGCAGCCTGGAGGAGCTATGGGCGTTTAACGATGAGCGAGTGGCCCGTGCCATCGCAGCGTCTCGTATTCCCGTTATCAGTGGCGTTGGACACGAGACCGATTTCACGTTGGCCGATTTCGCGGCCGACTATCGGGCTCCAACACCGACGGGGGCCGCTGCCGCGGCTGTGCCGGATGCTGTCGAGCTGAGGCAGCGGCTTGGTGAGCTACTCAGTCGTCTTGTGGCCTTCATGATTCAGCGTCTGGATACGGCTCGGCAGGATGTCGGTCGACTGGAGAGCGAGCTACAACGCTCGTCGCCGGTCGCCTTGATCGCCGATCGCAGGCAGCGGGTGGACGACCTCACGCGCGTTTTGCAGATGCACATCCAGCACGATCTGGCGATGCATCGCGCCCAGGTTGAGGGGCTGCGCGCCCGATTAGAGGGGTTGAGCCCGACTCACGTGCTCCGTCGTGGCTACGCGATCGTTCAACGGGCTGACTCCAGGCAGGTCGTGCGCTCCATACAGCAGATCGCGCCTGGCCTGCACTTGCGCGTGCGGGTGGCCGATGGGGAATTCGGAGCTACAGCACGTGATGTTCCCGAGCAGGAGGAGGATGATGAGTGATGAGAAACAGATGAGCTTTGAGGAGGCCTACGCTCAGCTGGAGGATACGGTCCGACGGCTGGAGCAGGGTGGATTGAGCCTGGAGGAATCACTGGCTCTCTACGAACGGGGCATGGAATTGGCAACGTTGTGCATGGAACAACTCGATCAAGCAGAGTTGCGCGTGCGGCAGCTTATCCCCGCTCCTGACGGTGGGATGACGACGGAGCCGTTCGAGGGTTGGGAAGCGTCATGAACGCTTGGACTGCCAGATCGGGGGTATGGGATAACACCGCCCTGTGGGTACCCATTGCCGCCGGCACGCTGGTCCAGATCATTAAGTTTCTCCTTTTCTGGGCGCGGCAACGGCGTCTGGATTTCCGCGTCTTCGTCCGGGCGGGCGGTATGCCTAGTTCCCATGCGGCCATCGTCACCGCGCTTGCGACGACGATAGGAATCCAAGAGGGCACGGGGTCTACAATTTTCGCGCTCACATGCGTGATGGCGGGCATCGTCATGTACGATGCCACCGGAGTCCGCCGGGCAACGGGACGCCAGGCCCGGGTGCTGAATCGAATCGTCGAGGATCTATACCGTGGTCAGCCGGTCGCGGAAGAGCGATTACGCGAGTTTCTGGGGCATACCCCTTTTGAGGTGATTGTAGGGGCGCTTCTCGGTTTCCTGATCGCATGGGGATGGCTGCGGTAGGGGGAAAAACAGGGAGCCCAGCCGAAGAGGGCTGGGCTCCTTGTGTTCATGACTGCGGGTGATCTAGAGGATTAGCGCCGGCGTGACTTCATCATGCGGCCGAGGCCGCCTACCAGGGCGATGCCCATGACTACCACGGCAGCAGCTCCCCACGGCTGGGCAGGTCGTGCGCTGGCTGAGAGCGAGGAGAGCGTGACAGCCGTCGGCGTACCTACAGCCACCCAGTAGTCCTCAACCTCGCCGTTGCACCAGTAGCCAGAGTAGGATAGCTGTCCAATCGGGTTGTTCTGGGAGAACCGGAACCGAGCATATACCCGCTTCTCTGTGGTCGCATCGGATGGGACGCTGAAGCAGATATGGTTAGTCCCAGCCGATAGAGGTTGATCTGCCAAGACGTGCTCGTTGGCATCGTTCCAATCCCCATCCCCGTTGAAGTCGATCCACGCATTCAGGTATCCGTCTACGGAAGCTGTAACGTCGATGCAGTTCTCCTGGCCGCGGATCAACCCATTTGATGGGAATACCACCCCATCCTCATCGTTAGGTGGATAGTGATCATAATCGGCGCTGTATGCGTCATCGTTGTCATCACCATCTGCGTCACCGGTGGGGTGCCCGTCGTTATCTACGTCCACAGCACTGCCCAGATATACGCCAGGGATTATGCAGTGGCGGGCGCCGTCATTCTGTGATGTAGTAGGATATGAATAATTGATCCCACCCAGTTCGCCCTCCGGCGCGTCGCCGAAGTCCCACCAACCGATCTGCCGTTCCGTGTGTCGGGTTCCACAGGTTGGCGTTGCTAGCACGAGCTTTTGCTTTCCATCAGGATAATTCACATGGACGTAGCGCGTGCCTTGAGGGATAGTAACCGTCGCTTCTGCCACGATGGTGGCATCGCATGCCCAGCTCTCGCCTAAGCGCCCGCGAGTGATGGTGATAGCCTCCGTTTGTCCGTCGCTTCCGGTCGTGGCCGTAGTGGCGCTCAAGGTGCCATTTGTAGCACTGAGATGAACCGTTATGCCTGAGACCCCATTCCCTGCCTCGTCGCGAGCCACAACGATGAATGTCGCCGTGGTCTCGTCTTGGCTTGTGAATTGGATTTCCAGGGTTTGCACAGGAGTTGTGGTCCCTGCGTTGGCTGTCGCATCATCCACGATGGCCTGCGCTCGGTTCTTGATGGGCGTTGCATCGTAATCGGTACCGCTTTTTGAATAACGGAAGTGTGGACCTAGGTCGCCGAGGTCGATGCCATCGGAGAAGTGCCAGATGGCGAGCTGCACGGCGGTAGCTTCCTGCTTCTCATCACTCAGTGCCCCTGAGCTCGTTGCATACGGGTAATAGTTGTTCAGGATGTATGTGATTTCAGCCGGTGTGTTCCCATCATCCCGATAATCCTGGTTGAAGGCCAGGAAGTGGTGAATGTCGATGCAGTAGAATTTTGCAGGTTGGCCGTCCACTGTCCCCAGGATTGTCCCGGCATAGACGAACTCGCCATCATCGATATCCGGGTGCTGGATGTAGACGCCTTTCCCGATCGCCGTTGCTCTGGCGATTGAGCTTCCCGTTGGAGTGTCTGTAGTTATCTCGCCTGCTGGCAGCATGGGCTGTGGCTCTATTCCGGCTTCATCGCCGCCGTCACCTGCCCAGGCTGCTACATGGCCTCCCGACAGGGATAGTAGCAGTACGACGAAAGCCAGTGCTGCTATGAAACGAAACGTAAGTGTAAACCGACGCATATTGATCCTCCTAATGATCTTTCTTTTTGGGTGATCTTCGGCCGGGACGTTTCTGTGGAAGTCCCGGTCATCACGTATGTCACGGCCTCATTATCCACTCTCGACGTGCGCGATGCAATACGTTTTGGCTTACAGTTGGCTTACAATGCAGGGAGACTTGAACACACTTTATGTGGAGGGGAATCCCTCTCGGCGCGGTGCGGTTGGGACATCGCCGGAGCAAGGGCCCAGTTATGGGCGCAAGAGTGAAGACGGCCCATTTCAGGCTTATCCTGCTCCCATACGAGCGGTGAGGGCCGTCATCGGAGCAAGCTGGTGGACTCGGACGTCTATCGAGGTGGCCCCCAGGAGAAACCCGGCTTCCTCGAAAAGCCGGTTTCTCGTCTCACGGGTCATCTGGGTGATCCCTTCAACACTCGCGTCTACGATTTGCTACCAGTAGGGGATGCCTTTGTTCTGTTAGGGCTTTTCAAAAGTCCAACAGAGGGCTTCTCTATCCGCATCAAGCCAACGACAACCAGGCAATCAACCTCACGTGCCCCGTACTCGGCGGCCCTTATCCCAGGGCTTAACGGCGGATGATAGTGGAAATGCTAGAATATTGAAAAGCCCTACAGGCATTTGCCTTTTCTGATGCTCTTTGATATAATGCGATTGGCTGTCGGGGCGTAGCGCAGCCAGGGAGCGCACTTGAATGGGGTTCAAGTGGTCGGCGGTTCAAATCCGCCCGCCCCGACCAAGACGTGTTCTATTTCATCAGCTGTAGGGGCGGGCACCAGCAACCGGGTGGTCTTGATGCCGCCCTTAGCCACTCCGGGCCGATGGCTTTCTATGCCGTCGGCTTTTGTTGTATCTCTCTGGTGACTCAAGGCTGAGGGCGTCGAGATGAAGATGCCGGTGATGATTAAAAGCTGCTCAGGCTTAAGTGATTTAGACACCTTGTTTTTACAGCGGGTCGCGGATGGCCTGGCGATCACAGCGGATGTTAGCCGGGCAGACGTTCTGCTGTACTGCCAAAGGGATCACGACTCGGCGATAGTGGTCGCACAGGCCAAGCCGCACTCTATCTCACCACTGCACCCGGAGGACCTGCTTGGGAAGGTGGTCAAACAGAACGCGGAGCCCTTGATCCTACGCACTCTACATGATGGGGTGGGGGGACATCGCCAGCGCGTCATGGAGGCGGGCGCTCCTGTTGTGCAAGAGGTCTATCCCGTATATAATGCACAAGGCCAAACTATCGCAGCCTTGGGCATCGAGACGAACCTGATCGAGCGGGAACGTCACCGCCGCCGCTCTCGCGTGTTCCAGCGAGCGCTTTTCTGGTTACAGCAGATGGCTACCCGTGGCGATCTACAAGACGCCCGGAGGTTGGAACCGTTTGGTGAGTGGGATGGGATCGTTCTGACTGATGCTCAGCGCCGTATCACTTACTTGAGCGGCATCGCGACCAACCTGTATCGCCATCTGGGCTACCTGGAAGATCTGCGCGGCAAGCGGCTGGGAGAACTGCAAACACGGGACGATGAACTAGTCGCCGAGGCCTTGCGCACAGAGTTGTGCCAGAAGTGGCGTGGTGAGGAGCAGGATCGGTATTGGATGCGGCAAGTGATCCCGCTCTTCCGTTATGACCCGCCCTGGCCGTTGCCAACGATCATCAGCGATCGGCTATCGTGGCGCACAGACTATCGTCGGCTCGCCGGTGCGGTTATCCTGGTTCACGACGAGACCGAGGCGCGGCGTAAACAGCAGGAGCTCAACGTGCAGCGGGCGATGGTGCAGGAGGTGCACCACCGTGTGAAAAATAATTTACAAAACATCACTGCAGTGCTGCGTATGCAGATTCGGCGGTGCCAGACAGAGGAGGCGCGTGAGCAATTAGAGGACGCTGTTAACCGGATTCTAAGCGTAGCCGTCATTCACGATTTCCTCTCACGCAGTGGCGAGCAGAAGATCAACATCCGCGAGGTGTTCCAGCGCATCGTTAGTCAGACAGAGCAGGTCGTGCTGAGGCCAGACAGCCAGGTGCGGATTGAACTGCGCGGACCGAGCATTTATTTGCATAAAGATCAGGCAACGGCTTGTGCATTGGTCTTCAATGAACTACTGCTCAATGCTCTGGAGCATGGGCTCAATGAAGGGACGATCGGATCCGTCATCATTGAGCTCACGGATATAGCCGACAACGTCACCATCCGGATCGCGAATGACGGTCAACCGCTACCTGATGACTTTTCGCTGGAGCAAGTTAACAGCCTGGGGTTACACATCGTGCAGACGCTAGTCCACGATGATTTGCGAGGGACTTTCTCACTGGCAAATGAGGAGGGGACCGTAGTCGCTATGATGTCCTTCCCCAAGATGCCAGTGGCGTAGCTTTGAGAGATTCCTTGTTGGGGGGAACTCGATTGCAGTCAGCGTCCATAGCCCACGGTAGGAGGGAGAGACGACCCTTTGCTCCTATCTCGGCATCTTGACAGATGGGTGCAGATGCTTTAAAACCGTGTTTGGGGGTGATGAACGGTGGGAAAAATTCGAGTCGTGATCGCTGACGATGAGTCGTTGATCCGGCTGGACCTGCGAGAAATGCTGACCAATTTGGGCTATTTGGTGGTAGGTGAAGTCGGTGACGGGCGAAGCGCGGTGAATCTGGCAAGAGAGCTGAGGCCGGATATCGTCATCATGGACATCAAGATGCCTGACATGGATGGCATCGAGGCAGCCAAAATCCTGACGGAAGAGCGAATCGCTCCTGTACTTCTGCTTAGCGCTTATAGCCAGCAAGATTTAGTCCAGCGGGCACGAGAGGCGGGCGTGGTTGGCTACCTGGTCAAGCCAATCCGGGAAACCGATCTGGCACCGGCCATCGAGGTGGCTCTAGCCCGCTTCCGTGAGTTTATGGAGATGCAAAAGCAAGTGGATGATCTGCAGGATGCCTTGGAAACGCGTAAGCTCGTGGACCGTGCCAAGGGAATTCTTATGGATCGCCAAGGATTGACCGAAGCGGAAGCATTCCGCAAGATCCAAAAGATGTCCATGAACAACCGCAAGCCCATGAAGGAGGTTGCCTGGGCTATCATCCTGGCTCATCAAGTCGGTGAGGGGTGATCTCATCCTGGAGAGTATAGGAACAAGGAGCACATACGCCCCATCGCGAGCGGCCGGGGCGTATGTGCATTTCAGGAGATATAACGAGTAGGTTATGCCAGAAATAGACCATCATGTACCACCGGGCCGGGGTCACGGTGTAACCCATAGAGATGAGCTCGGTTTCACGTGTCTCTTTGCGATCAGGCATTTAGTCCCAAGTGTTTTGGCAGCAGACGGTCTTTGTTCCCCAAACTTCCTTCTCTCAAACCTGGGAGGAGCTGGACTTACGCCGCTGAGCGCAGTTATTCGGACTTACCGCACAGCAAGTTACCTTCATCCCACTGACTAAGGAATATCGGCGCTATCGTCCCACTCGGGTTATCCATCAAGCCGCTTAGTGCTCGAAGCGCCCCACCTGGGGGAGTGTGCACAATATCCTTATCCCAACGGTGGGCGGGTAAGCTGAACGAGTGAACGCGTGCGGTGATTAACCCACATTTCGTAGGGGAGGAGAGGACAGAGCCTTGCTCCTGATATAAGATGGGATTGATTTACACCCAAGCAAGGAGCTAGGCCATATGAGGAGTATGTCGCAGGTTGAACTGGAGCTGAAACGAGCGGCGGCATTTGCACAAGGGGAATCAGAAGCCTTTTCGGCTCCGTTGTTGGCGATATTTCCGGATCGTCGGCTGCAATGGGTGGCAGTAGCGCTGGTGCAAGGGCTGGTCACGGCACGTCGTCCCCGCGTTACGCAGGCGATGAAGAGCGTGAGTGGGGGAAAGCGAGCCTGGTCCCAGGCTAAGCGAGGGTATCGGCTGGTGCACACAGAACGGGTGACCACATGGCAGTGGACCAAGAGCTTGTATCGTCGGGCTCAACAGACGGTGGTTGAGCAGGCTGGGGTGGGGGAAGAGTTGGTGGTGGCGGTGGATCCGGTGCAATTTGAGAAGCCCTATGCCCGGCGGCTAGAAGGGGTGAGTCAGGTATACAAGAGTCGCCCACCGGATCTGTGCGGGAAGGGGCGGTTGACGTGGGGAT
>JAGHDS010000444.1 GCA_021159845.1 Anaerolineae bacterium | reverse complement strand
TGCTCCTTCTGGATGCGGACGATCTGCTCCTCGGTCAACCCGGCCGGGTCCACTCCCCTTAGGCTGGCGCGCACGTCGAACATGCGCTGGATGCTGCCTTTCCGTCCGCCGATCTCGATGACATAGGTCTCGGCGGCGGGCAGGTCCAGAGCTTTGGCCAGGTCATAGGCTACCTTATCGCCGATGGCCCGGAACTCATCCTGTGGCTTGAACAGCCAGCGGGAGCCGTCGGGGGCGATATATACCTCTTTGCGATGCGCACCGGACAGGCGAACGCTTCGATCGATCTGGAGGTCCTGAACCCTGAACGGGAAGACTCCCTCGGGCGGTGGCTCGGGCTTCGGCTTGTATTCCGGCATCGTCGCCAGGAGATCGTTCAGCTCCTCGGTGTCCTCCACGATCCAGCAACGACAGCCCGGGTGTCTCGGTGGAGGCCCGATCGCTCCTCCTGTCACAGGGTCCATGAAAGTCCCCGAGGATGCATCTCCTTTCGCGCCCTGGCCATCGTTGGCTGTCCCGAGCGGGGCACACAAGGGGCAGACCAGCTCGTCCTCGGCGGTGCGCCAGCGCATATGCCGCAGCCCGGCCGCTTGCATGCCGGCCACCCGGGAATCGGCGTAGATGCGGGTTGTCTCAGTAGTAGCGATCAATCGGGCCCGGTCTCTCACTCCTTTGGGAGGAGGTTCAGCTGGGAGAACCCGGCGCACCCTCCTCACCAGATCTGGGAAGCTTTCTCCCGACTCAATCCACTCCCCGATAGCTCTACCTAGCTGCCGCCGGGTTGAGTCATTGATGTCCTTAATCAGGTCGAACTTGTACTTCCGGGACATCTCAGAAGCCGCCTTGTCCCAGATCTCCCATGAAGTACGCACTCCCATGCTGATCCAGTGCTGACGCACCCGATCCAACGCACCTCCTACGATCTGCTCCAAGATATCACCAGTAGCAGCGCTCAATGCCTGTTCCTCAGCAGCCCAATCGACCTCTAGGTCGAAGGGGCTATCCCCAGACTTCAGGGATGCTCCGGCCCTCTGTTGCTGTACCGCGAGTAGCTTACCTTGGGCTACTTCCAGAGCGCGATGAACCCTCTTGAACTGCTCAGCGAAGAAGGCCCGGAACGCTCCTTCTAGATGGGCTTCGGCTTCCTTCCTCTCATCGTCCCAAGGGTCTACGGGTAGGGCAGATTCGGCCTTAGCGGATATTCGATTGTTAAAGGGCGGTCTGCCGGGGCCTCCTTTGCCCCCGGCCAACCAGGCACTGGAATGACCTGGCCGAAACTATAGAACCGGCTCGACCAGATGGTGATCATCTCTCCGCGTCTGTTGATCGCCACCAGGTCTTCCCCAGGTTCTAACATCGCCTTCTCGACGAGAGCAGCTAAGTGATCGTTAGCTGCTTTAGCCACTTCACTCTCGATATCTTCTGTACTGTGTAACGTAACCTCCTGCCCAGCAGACAGCCAGGTCGGTACCGCTTCGGCTTCTACCAGCATACGCCGGGCTTCCTCTGTACTCACCAGCCCTTCGCCGGTAACTGGGTTCGGCTCCCACAATCTTCGGATATTAGCGATCACCTTCTCGTGGATCTGCGCCCGTAAGAGGTCATCCTGCGCATCCTTCTGGTCAAACAGAAACTCCAAGCCATCAGGCAGGACATCCCAATTGATGGCTCGCTCGATCCCCGACACCAGCCGCCCGAATCCCTTACCCTTGGCTTTCTGTGCCTGAATTTCAGCCTCGGCCTTGGTGGCACCGGCCTGTGATGCGGGCCAGAACTCTCGCACGTCCACGCCGAAATCCAGGGAGAGCGTGAACACGTACAGCGTGACGGCTTTCTCTTTATCGAAGTGGTCCGGGAGGGTCGAGAAGGGGGTGATCTTCACGTCGATGTTCTGCATGGGATTGGCCTGCGATGCCAGCCACAGCACGCCCTTGAAGGTGCTTTGATCCTTGGCCTTCCTCTTCGCCTCATAGAGCCTGAATGCGCTCTCGACCTCCGGCATGGTCATGCCGGTGATGGCCACGATCCCCTTGGGCGGGAGATCACGAAGCTGTTCCTCCTCATAGTTGTACAGGGCCAGGAGCACCTTGGCTGCCTTCAACGCCCGGCTGACGGCGCAGAAGCCCAGGCTGAAATAGCGCTCATCCGGACTGGGCATGTCCACAGCGCGGGTGAAGTCGCCAGGATAGAGTGGGATCGGCTTGTGGGTCAGATGGGGGACATAGCGCAGAGGGATGTTCGAATTCCCGGTAAACCTCAGCCGGGCCGAGTCGATATTGTACAGAGCAACCACGGGGCCGTTGCGGCCATCTCGCGCCAGCTCGATCACGCCACCCAGATCCGTGTTCAGGTAGTCCTGCGCCCAGCGGTCCAGCAGGAACGACCACCCGGCGCCATCCTCGGCCTCGGACAGCACATCATGATAGCGGCGCACCCGGTTGCGCCCGCCGGTGATCTGCCAGTCCAGCGAGACGACCTTGCTCACCATGGACGACAGGGCGCCGGCCAGGATGGGCTCGGCCTGAGCGAACTCCCGCAGCTTCTGCGCCCGGCCGGGCTTTCCCCAGGCCGGGATGTCCTCTCGTGCCGTCTCCCATAGCGTGAAGACATAAGAGACGACGTCCTTCGTCTGCGCCAACCTCGGCTGCTTCGATTTCGTATCGGCCATCTCAGAAGATTGCTCCTACAGCACCTGGCCTACCTGTGATCCCCGCGATCGCATATCGCAACGCGTCCAATCGGTGGAACTGCTCCTTGTCCCTGATCTTCTCCGTCGGATTCCCCCGCTCATCCAACTCACGGCTATACGTATTGAACTCCTCCAGCAAGCCACGACACGACTTAAACACGAATAGTCGCCTCTCCTTCAAGAGTTGGATCACCCGGTCAATCCCCGCCTCAACGTCGGCGATGGGCGGTTCCTGTACATTGATCCCCTCCTGGGCCCAGTCCCATCGCTGCTGCTTCTCGCTTCTGGATCCACCCCACCAGCCGACGACCCGCTCAAATCGGGCATCCTGTAGCGCCTCCTGCACATGCTGCCGGGTCGTTCGGCCGCCCTTGAGGGATTCCCGGTACACATAGTAAGCAGACCGGCGGACGTCCTCGGCGATCCACACCAGCGCTGTGTGGATCGCACCGAAGTCGATTCCCACGTACCTGGGCCACTCCGCGGGTAGTTCGAACGGGTCCACCAAGTGCACGTCCTCATCGAAATCCTCGTAGATCAGCCCTGCCGGCCGGGCGAACTGGCCCCGATAGAACATGTTGAACTTCCAAGTGGGCAACTTCCGCCGAGCCCGCTCGAACTCCGCTCGCGGGAATGCGGGGTTCAACAGGCTCTCGAACTGCACCACCTCAATGTCTGGGTCACCTGCCCTCCACGGGTCATAGATCTCCGTCTTCAGCCAGCCCAGGTTATACACAGTGGTCGTGCCTAATACCCGCCCCTGGGCCAGACTTAGGCGCCGCAATACCGCTTCCCAAGAGTCCAGCCGGAAGGTGTCCTGCCCCGCTTCGTCCAGCCATGCGGCGTTAGCCGTGGCTGACTCAAGGCCACCCTCAGCCTTGGCGGATCGTAAGATGATCCGGGCCCACATGGGGGCATCCGCCCGCTCGGCCAGGAAGCGGCCACCAGGTTCGGCCCCCTCGCAGATCTCGATCACCCGCTCGCCCGCCCAGTAGCGCCCGATGCGCAGGATGTCCTCGAACACCCGCAGCATCTCGGGCAACATCTTCAGCTTGAAAAGATCGAACGTGGCCGTGACAGCCAGGTAATCACCCGGCCCTCTGGTCCGGATCTCCCGCCACAGCCACCAGGGGCCGAAAGGACGTCTTGCCGCCCTGCGTCCCGGCCAGCATGAACACAAAGCGCTTGTCGCTATCCCACGTCCGGGTCTGGCCCGGATGTAAGTTCAGCCTCACCTTCTCTCCCCGGACCTCCAGCAATCCCGCCATAGTCTTTCACGACCTCGATCACGGAAACGGGAATCGGCCTACCATCCTCGCCCGCGAGTTCCATACTCACCTTGGGCGGCCCGTCGATACGCGAATAGATGAACCTGACGACGTCGAACCAGTCGGCAAACGGCACCTCCAGCACCCGGCCATCCGGGAAGACCAGCTTCCCCGTGGCGGCGGTCTGCCATAACAGGTCGGCGACCAACCGTTTCCTGGAGATACGCCTTCCACGCGCCTCCAGGGTTCTGCTACCGGCCTTTTCCAATATCTCGGTGAGCGCCCGGCCCTTCGGCGGGCGTCCTCGAGGGTTCCCACTCTGTCCCTTCACCCAAGGCATTGTTTCCCACTGTTTTACAACGCGATCCTCAGCGGTCCATTGCCCGCTCCAGAGCGGACACCCGATCGCTCAGATTGTGGATCAGCGTCGATAACTCCTCCATGGCTTTCGTGTTAGCCCGAACGACTTCCATCACTTCACGTACAAGCCGCTCATAGGCCACAAAGATCAGTACAGCCATGAGGGCACCAAAACCGAACGTAGCTGCGCTTTGCATGAGTTCTGGCATGATTGTTTTGACCACCGCGTTTTATTTCCACGATATCGGCTGCCTGGTGGTGAACCAGAGCAGCAGGTTGACGAAAGTTGTGCTTTCCCGGAGTGCTTTCGCAGGCATAGGCATATCCCTTTCAAGAAGCTGGGGCTGTCCCCGGCGATCGCGACAAAAGAAAAAGGCGCTCTCTTTCGAGAGCGCCCCGTTCACATGGCAGTCGGGCTTTCTACTCAGTGATCACCAGGCGAGGTCCCTTTTGAACCCACTTAAGCTGCCCCCTGGCTACAATCAGGTAGACGGTCCCAGACCCCGCCTCGTTGATCAGCTCATCGATTGTCTGATCGATCTTGAGTAGTGCCTCCGGCGTACGTATGTGCCTGAGCTGCTTAATCGCATCGGCCCAGGCCTGCGGTGGTGCGTCCATGACATGATTCTAACCGAAGACCGCACGGATGTCAATCTATATAGACCATACGTTCCGCAAAACAATATAGCACATACTTGTCGTCGTGTCAACTCCCATCACAGCCGCCAGTTGTCCGCCGGGCTGGCGTTCCTCTGCGCCCTTTCCAAGTCCACTTCAGCCAGGCGTGCATAGATGCGGACAGTATCCAGCCTCGCATGGCCGAGCATTTCCTGCAGTTCCAACGGGTTCCCACCATTCCGGAGAAAGGCAATGGCGAAGGTATGGCGAAACCGATGCGGATACACGTCCTTGACGCCAGCTCGCTGGCCTGTCATCCGTAGCATCTTGCGAACATTATGCCGATCCATGGGTCTTCCCTTTGACGTAGCAAACAGCGGATCATTCTCCATGAGTTCCCCTCTGGAGGTTAGGTACCGCCACATGGCCCGCCTAGTTGTATCCCCCACGAAGATGACCCGCGTCTTGTTCCCTTTGCCGTGTCGGATGGTCACCTGTCCCCGGCGACGCTCGTAATCACGCACGCGCAGTGCGACCAGCTCGCTGACTCGGATACCCGAATCGACCAACAAGAGGATGATGGCGCGATCTCGCAATGCAGTAGGTCTACGAGTTCTGACCCCTTTGGCCCACCTGCGATTCCAAGGAGCCTTGTAGTCACATGCCTCAAGCAGGGCATGTACCTCTTCCGGCGTGAACGGGGTGATCTGGGGGCGATGATACTTGGGGCACTCCACACGACCGCGGATGATATGAGGAACTCCTAGATTCCTTTCGGCCCAGGTCCAGAGGGAGGAGAGAGCGATGAAATGATTGATGACAGTTTTATCGGATAGCCCGAGCTCCTCGGTGAGGAAATTCAGGAATCGTTCCACGTCATCACTGGTGATATTCTCGATCTCAGCGTTGGGCCCTATGAAATCCAGGAAACGTCGGAAGGTGAGCTCATAATCGCGTTGGGTATTGGGACTCAGGTTCCGCCTTTTTGACAACCAGTAGCCTTCCAACGCATAATCCAGGTACATGGTGACCTCCGGAAGCCATGTTGGAGTGGGTGCGCGGCAGGTAGAGCTTGGGGAGCAGAGCCTGTCGCGCACATTTTTTAACATTCCGCCCGTGAGGTCTCTAATACGTTCGTGGGGTAACGTAGAAGGTCAAAGAGAGGGCTCTGAAGCAAATGGAAACCCCACGGATAGCCATCTTTCACCATCCGTGGGGTTTCCAGTAAGGCCGAACGATAATCTGGTGGGCGAGACAGGATTCGAACCTGTGACCTCACGGATGTGAACCGTGCGCTCTAACCAACTGAGCTACTCACCCGAACCATTGAAAATTATAGCATTGTTCATGGGGATATGCAAGTTGTCCTCCCTTAACCGTGGAGGGCTAACACCACTGTTGCATGAGCTGAATCACTTCCCTAGAGCGGCGCCCTCGTCGTTTGGGCGGCCGCCAACGAGGCGGCGGTACCCTGCAAGAGAAGAGTTCCCGATAACCCCAAGGGTGATCGGTGAGCCCAGCGGCCATGGCGGGGGTGCGCTGCACCCAGCGATACCCCCAACGTCCGACATAGAGCTTGATGCGGAGGCTGTGATGCACATCGCAGAAGTTATAGAGCGTGCCCACCAGGAACATCGCCCCGGTCAACGTCGCCTCTCGCCGAGCCAGGGTGTGCGTGCGTCGCATGAGCCAGGAGATCCGCTGACGGAAGGCCGCATTGAGCCGCTCGATGAAGGCGGTGTTGATCTTCCCCCTCCCTGGGAGCGCTGCAGCAGACGGGTGACCTGAGCCCTGCTCCCCTGCACGATACGACGCTCGACGGAAGCGATTCTCCCCTTCTTCCGATGCTTGATGGTCTGCACAATAGCCACATGGGGCCAGGGGATGAGCCGCGGTCGCCCTCGATGCCCCTTCTCATGCCAGGGCGTCCGGAAAGCACGCCGGAAGGCGGTCACATAGCTGGCCAGCCCATCCACGGAGAGC
>JAGHDS010000173.1 GCA_021159845.1 Anaerolineae bacterium | reverse complement strand
TGACCAAGGGGTCGTTTGGCCGTCGTCCTGAGCCTGGCCGGAGAGGTGGTACACAGCCGTGCCCATGCCAATCCCGCCGCTTAACCGCTCTGTCTTCCACTCCATGACGACGGCGGTGGGGGTGTCTAGGACCTGCCGCACGATGGGGGTTAACCTCGCCGCGTCGAGGCCTTCCAGTTGTATGTTTGGCTGTCGCGTTCCTCGTTCCATGGGTTTACCTCCGTATCTGCTAGTGCGCAGTATTTCTATTGGCGCCCGGTGTTGGTTGCCTGGAGGATAGGCGCACCGGCTCTCTTCCATTCCATCGTCCACTCTCACAACATGAGCTATGGTAGTTCCTGGATCACTTTGGCGAACTCCTCACGCGTGAAGGCCCTCAGCGTGGTGGTCCGGACGTCGCCTACCATGCTGACGCTGAACAGCTGCACCAGGGCGACCTCATCGCTAGGCACTTCTGCGATAACCACATAGTCATAGTCCCCCATGACCACGTAGAAATCGATTAGCTTGCCGCCCGCGGATTCCAGCGCTTCGGCAACCGCTTCGATCCCGGCTGGTGCCTCCTTGATGTTCTTGATCCCCTGTTCCGTCAGGTTCGCGAGTACGACATATCTGGGCATAATCTCAACCCCCTTCGCACTTTGCGGCCGGTGCGCCGCTCGATTTGAGTATAGCAGGGGACTATCAGGAGATTATCAGGAGACGAGGGAAAATCCACTGAATTTGTCAGATTTCGCGAGGAAGTTTCGAAATTCCCTAGGATTCGTATCCGTGCGTTGCTTCGTCTGGAGGGCCTTTCAGGATGAGTTGACGAAACCTCTCATTTTAGGTAAGCTTCCGGCGGTTCATAGATGTGTTGGTGTGTGGAGTGGGGGTGGGGGGAATGGCCCCCAGCGTGTAAGAGTACGGCGTGCGGTGGGTATCGGCCTTAAGCTGCAGGGGGGTGCTCATGTCTGGTCGGTCGATGATCATTGTTGGCGCTGGGTTGGCCGGCCTCTCCGCGGGCTGCTATGCCCAGATGAACGGGTATCAAACGCGTATCTTTGAGCAGTACGTGCAGCCGGGGGGCGTGTGCACGGCTTGGGAGCGCAGGGGGTATGTCTTTGACGGGTGTATTCATTGGTTAATGGGATGTAAGCCGGGTCAGCCGTTTTACCGCCTTTATCAAGAGGTCGGGGCGCTCGCGGGGAACCGATTGCTGCCGCTGGAGTCCTTTACCCGGGCGTTGGATGAATCATCAGGCCTCAGCGTTGAGTTCACCCCGGACCTCGACCGCCTCGCTCGTGACCTGAAGGCGATCTCACCGCAAGACGGCCGCGTGATCGACGAATTGATCGATGGCGCCCATGCTATGCGAGGCGTCAAGATCGAGGTGAGCAAGCCGCCCGAGTTGCGCGGGCGGCTGGATACTCTACGGCAGATGTGGTCGGTCCGGAAAGCGCTTCGGTACTTCATGCGGTACAACAACGTCTCCGTGGCGGAGTTCACAGAGCGTTTTCAGCACCCCTTCCTGCGATGGGCGATCTCGCATCTGTTCCTCCCCGAGATGCCTTTCTCGTTTCTCCTCATGATCCTCGGCCAGTTGGCGGAGGGTGAGTTGGCCGTGGTCGAGGGCGGCTCACTGCGTTTCTCGGAGGCGATCGCTCGACGCTATCAGTCCCTGGGCGGGGAGGTCATCTATGGAGCCAGTGTGGAGAAGATCCTGGTGGAGGATGACCGGGCGGTCGGCGTGCGGCTGGCCGATGGCTCTGAGCACCGAGCGGATATCGTGATCTCGGCCGCGGATGGCTACAGCACGATCTTTGAGATGCTGGATGGGCGATACGTTGACGATCCAATCCGTGAGCGTTATGAACGTTGGCCGCTCTTTCGCCCTTTGATCCTTGCCAGCTTCGGGGTAGGACGCGTGTTCCCGGACGAGCCGTCTGTCAACGCGATCCATGCGGGACAGCCCCTGCGCATCGCGGAGAGGGATGTGGACACCTTTGAGCTGCGCATCTTCAACTACGATGCCTTTCTTGCTCCGCCGGGCAAGACGGTTCTCCAGGTGCTTGTTGAAACTGACTTCGATTGGTGGAATGCGGTGCGTCGGGACCGGAAGCGATATTGGGCGGAGAAGCGGCGTGTGACTGAGGAAATTCTCGCCTGGCTTGAAGGGCGATACCCGGGCATCTCGGCGCAAGTGGAAGTGACTGACATCGCCACGCCGTATACGTTTTGGCGTTATACGCGCAATTATCGGGGGGCGTACGAAGGCTGGTTGATGACGCCGCGGATGTTCCAAACGTACGTGCCCAAAACATTGCCCGGTTTGGAGAACTTCTATATGGCCGGGCAGTGGGTGGAACCAGGCGGCGGCGTGCCCACCGCAATCCGCTCCGGCCGGGACGTGGTGCAACTGATCTGCCATCGGGACGGACGGCGCTTCGCGACCACCATTCCCAGGGAGGAGTAAGGATATCGATTCCGGTATTCTCTGTCGTCCGTCTTTTGTCCTCAATCGAATATCGTAGGAGGTTATCATGCCGAGTAAAGATCCGCGAAGGCCGAATATCCTCTTCGTCCTAACCGATGATCAGGGCTATTGGGCGATGCACTGTGCTGGCAACGAGGAGGTCATCACGCCGAACTTGGATCGCCTGGCTGACGAGGGGATCCGGTTTGAGAACTTCTTCTGTGCGTCGCCGGTCTGCTCTCCGGCGCGGGCTTACATCCTGACCGGGCGTATTCCCTCACAGCACGGCGTCCATGACTGGATCCGTAAGGGGAGCATGAAGGCATTGGGCCCGGGCGCGGGTTGGGATGACGATCGGGCCATCGAGTACCTGAAGGGGCTGCGGGCTTACACGGAGATACTGGCTGAGCACGGGTATGTATGCGGCATCAGCGGCAAGTGGCATTTAGGCGATAGCATCCATCCACAGAAGGGCTTTTCCTATTGGCATCTCTTCCCTTGGGGCGGCGGGCATTATCACAATGCTTACATCATCCGTGATGGAAAAGTCGAACAAGACCCGCGGTACCTCACCGATGTGATCACAGAGGGAGGGCTGAAGTTCCTCGAGATGCAGGCGGATAATGATGCCCCGTTCTATCTCAGCGTTCACTACACGGCGCCGCATTCGCCCTGGGATCGGGGCGAGCATCCCGAGGAGCTGGTGTCATTGTACAAGGACTGTGCGTTTGATTCGTGCCCGGTCGTGCCGGGCGGGCATCCCTGGCAGATCAACAGCGCGCCGCGCGGGCGTGGGGCCCGTCGGCACGAGTTGCTCAGCGGCTATTTCGCGGCCATCACCGGGTTGGATCGAGGCGTAGGGCAACTCTTGGACAAGCTGGAAGAGATAGGCGCCTTAGAGAACACGTTGGTCATCTTCACCAGTGATAATGGCATGAACATGGGGCATCACGGGATCTGGGGCAAGGGGAATGGCACGTTCCCGCAGAACATGTATGATACATCCGTTAAGGTGCCGATGCTCATCTCGTGGCCAGGCCACGTGCCCCAGGGCGTGGTCGATGATCACCTGCTGAGTCACTATGACATCATGCCCACGCTTCTCGACTATCTGGGAATGGAGAATCCGGAGGCCGACCAGCTACCAGGGCGCAGCTTTGCTCCGTTGCTTAGAGGTGAATCCATCGATGAACGGGAGCATGTGGTCGTCTTCGATGAATACGGCCCGGTGCGCATGATCCGCACGCGCGAGTGGAAGTACGTTCATCGCTACCCATATGGCCCTCACGAGCTGTATGACCTGGCCAACGATCCGGATGAGGAGCATAATCTAATCGACGATCCGGGTTATCAAGCCCGCGTTGAGGAGCTGGAGGCTGAGTTGGAGAGTTGGTTCCTGCGATATGTCGATCCCCGCATCGATGGTGCCAAGGAGCCTGTCACAGGGAAGGGACAGATCGACCTGGCCGGCACTCTGGGGCAGGGGCGTAGGGCCTTCGCCGACGACTGGTGGTATATCGACGAGGATGGCAAGCCTTTGCTCAATAAGCGGTTTTTCTATGGAGGGGCTAAGGGCAGATAGGAACGAGGTTGCCTCGTCTCTGCTGATTTTTGCCGATGCAGACTGGGTTGCTGTGATGTCTGGATTCGAAGGGAAGGACGAGTTTGAGCGCTGGCTGGCACGACAGGGTAGAACTCCCTGAAGAAGCTAGAATCATAGCGTAACGTAAAACGCAAAACTTATTATCCATGGAGGTCCTCTGATGGCATTGACACCTGAATGGACGCATCGGATCGAGGCCTGGAAGGAGGAGCTGCCGAAGCATGTGTACCGGCCTTTAGGGACTGTGGAGATGGCCGGCTTCACAACGCTGGAGCAGTTGTCCCCCCAGGAGGCGTTGCAGCGCGACTTTCAACCCATGCCGCCAGGCACGAAGTGGGGCGCCAAGTGGGAGTATGGCTGGTTCAAGGGCGGGCTGGTGCTGCCGGAAGAAGCGGAGGGAAAGCGCATTGCCCTGCGGGTAGATGTGGGCGGCGAGGGCCTGGTCTTCGTGAACGGCGTGGCCGTTGGCTCTCGGGACCGGTGGCACACTGAGGTCACGCTTACCACGAGTGGGGTGCCTGGAACGCGATACGATATCCTGGTGGAGTCGTATGCGGGACACGGGCCGCGCGTCTCCCATGCCGGGCCTACGCCGCCTGACCGGGAGACGGTTCCCGAGCCCGGACCTACCCAGGTGACGGTGGGGCAGACCACCTTCGGCATCTGGGAGGAGGAGGTCTACCAGCTCATGATCGATGTGGAGACACTCTACCGTCTGCGTAATAGCCTGGATCCCGAGTCCCTGCGTGTTGCGGAGATCGATCAAGGGCTGAAGGATTTTACCCTGATCGTCGATTTCGAGTTGCCCCGTGAGGAGATGATGGCGACGATTCGGGAGGCCCGCGAGCGGCTGAGGCCGTTGTTGGAGTGCGTCAACGGCTCGACCATGCCGATCATGTTCGCCTGTGGTCACGCTCATCTCGACGTGGCATGGTTGTGGCCGCTGGCTGAGACGGAACGCAAGGAGGCGCGCACGCTGGCCAACCAGCTGGCTCTGTTCCAGGAATACCCGGACTATAAGTACGTCCAAAGCCAGCCTCATCTCTATCAGATGGTGAAGCGTCGCTATCCCGATTTGTATGAGCGGCTGAAGCAAGCCGTGGCGGCCGGGAACATCATCCCCGAGGGCGGCATGTGGGTCGAGGCGGACACGAATATCCCCAGCGGTGAGAGCCTGATCCGCCAGTTCCTGCACGGCAAGCGCTTCTTCCGGGAGGAATTTGGCGTGGAGAGCGAGCTCCTGTGGATGCCGGACGTCTTCGGCTATTCAGCTGCCCTACCCCAGATCATGCGCGGCTGTGGCATCAAGTACTTCGCCTCGGCCAAGATCTTTTGGAACTACAATGGCGGCGAGCCGTTCCCCTATAACACCTTCATCTGGGAGGGGATCGACGGATCGGAGGTGCTGGCGCATCTGTACAAGAACTATAACTCGCACACGGTCCCGGACCTCGTCATTCAGCATTGGAAGGATCGGGTGCAGAAGGATGGTATCTCCACCCGTCTGATGCCCTTTGGCTGGGGGGATGGCGGCGGGGGCCCCGATCGGAACCATCTGGAGTTCATCCGACGAGAGCGGGATCTGGAGGGCGTGCCGCGCGTGCGCCTCACTTCCCCCATCGAGTTCTTCAAGGATCAGGAGAAGCGCGGTATTCCTGACGCTCGCTATGTGGGCGAGCTGTACTTCCAGGCGCACCGGGGAACGTACACCTCGCAGGCTCGCATCAAACGGGGCAATCGCAAGAGCGAGCTGGCCTTGCGGGAAGCGGAGATGTGGGGCGTGGCCGCGCGGGTGTTGGCCGGGTATGCATTCCCGACTCAGGAGATCGAGGATGCGTGGCGGTCCGTGCTCCTGAATCAGTTCCACGATATTCTACCTGGGTCCTCCATTCATCGGGTGTACGAGGAGGCGGAAGCCGCCCATCGCTCGGTGATCGAGACGGCGGAGCGCGTGGCGAACGCGGCCGCGTCGCAGATCACAAGGGAAGCGCAAGCTATGGCCATCTTCAATTCCCTGTCCTGGGGGCGCAAGGCGCTGGTGACGCTGCCCGATGGATCTCGCGGGGCCGTGGGCCCGTCTGGTGAGGCGCTGCCCGTCCAGGCCGTGGGTGACAAGGTGGTCGTGGAGGTTCAGGTCCCCTCGTGTGGCTGGACGACGCTTCAACTTGTGGATGAGGGTGCTGAGGGCCTTGTTGAGGGCGGTGTGACGGCCACGGATCGGGTGCTGGAGAACGATCTGTTGCGGGTTGAGTTCAATGATCGCGGTGAGATCGTCAGCATCCTTGACAAGGAAGCCGAACGGGAGCTGGCAGCCGGGGTTTGCAATCAGTTCCGGATGTATAAGGACGTCCCCAGCCGCTTCGATGCCTGGGACATCGACAGCATGTATGAGCGCACGCCTGTGGAGCTGGACGAGCCCGCCTCGATCGAGGTGGTGACGGCGGGGCCGCTGGTGGCGACGCTGCGGATCACGCGTAGGTTGCATCAGTCCCAGATGACGCAGGAGGTTACCCTGCGGCGGGACAGCCGACGGGTGGACTTCCATACCGTCATCGACTGGCAGGAGCGTCACAAGCTGCTCAAGGTGGCCTTCCCGGTGGACTTCCACGCCGACGAGGCCATCCATGAGATCCAGTTCGGACACATCCGGCGGCCGACGCACCGGTCCCGGCCGTTCGACGCCGACCGGTTCGAGGTGGTGAATCATAAGTGGACGGCGCTGGCGGAGGAGAATCGCGGCTTCGCCGTGCTCAACGACTGCAAGTACGGCGTGAACGTGTCGGGGAACAGCATCAACTTGACGTTACTGAAGTCAGCGCTGGCGCCGGATATGACGGCCGACAGGGGCCGGCAGGAGTTCACCTACGCATTCTACGCCTGGAACGGCAGCTTCGCCGAGAGCGGAATCGTGCGGGAGGCGTATGAGCTCAACGTTCCCGTGCGGACGGCCCCGGGCGCGGCGGGCGAGCAATCGCTCTTCTCTGTGGATGCACCCAATGTGATTGTGGAGACGGTGAAGCCGGCCGGGGACGGCT
>JAGHDS010000376.1 GCA_021159845.1 Anaerolineae bacterium | reverse complement strand
TGGGCGCGTCGGCTCGCTGGCGCGTGGAGTGCTCCCGAGCTCGTACGGCCAGGTGATGGTGTAGGCCAGCCGGCCTTGGCTATCGGCGCGAGCGGCGAGGCGGGGATCGCGTGGGTTGAGCCCGGTGACCAGGATGCGGACGATGTGTTCGTCAGCTACGGAGGCCTTGATCTTGCGCCCCGGCTGTACCTGCCTCTGCAGCTCAAGTATGCGGGGCACGCGTGGTCAGGAGGACGAGCATGTGTAGTCCCCAACCCAACCACCAGTTGGATACGGTAAGATAGAGGGCTGTCGTAACGACGGCTAACAGGATATTGAGCAGCATCGCATTGCCCTGATCGGTGTGCCACGCCTGGGGACGCGCGGCGCACTCGATTAGGGCGAGCAGCGCGCCTCCCCACGCTCCCCAGTACGGCCCGAGCCAGCGAATAGTCGCGTCGCGATAGAAAGCCCAATGTAGCTGCTGTCCAGTTGCCTCCAGCAGAGCCGACAGCCATCGCGTTGCCGATGGCTCCTGCATCCCCACAGTCGCCCGGCCTTCTGACATCTCACCCCAGTGCCAGCCTGCTGTGATCAACAACCAGGCCAACAATGCGAACGGCACACCCAGACCAAGGCTGCGCGTCCAATCCACTGCGGTTAGCCCCATCAGCCTGGGCGAAGCGATGCCAGCCAGCAACGCCCCATAAGGAATGCCGACCAGGCATCCCAAACGGACTATCCACCAGAGCAGCGCGGGGATTGACTGTCCTGACCTCCGTACCCAGGCCGCGATGTGCGCGCCCAGCACGTAGAGGATGAACAAAACCAGGACCCAGAAACCGGGGTTCGTTTGCCATGCCATGTCGCTTATGCACTCCGCTCGGTTTCTACCCCTTGCTGCCCCTACCCACCTGTGACCTTGAAGGATATTGGCCTCACAGGAGCGACCTTGCCTCCACGTAAGGATCTACGCCACCCCTTCTGAGTAAGTCAGTACTACCTTCACCACTTCCTCTGGCTGTTGATCGATGAGCTTATAGGCCCTCGCCGCCTGCTCGAATGGGATACGGTGGGTAATGAGGCCATCCACGCGCAGCCGGCCGGATGCCAACAGCGCAGCCGCCGTGGCGTGGACGCGCCCTCGGTCCCATAGGGGATAGTCCCGATGAGGGCAATCCCACACCCCCATGCTGGAAATCATAGTAATCCGGTTATGGTGCCACTCCTCGCCTAACCGCAGCGCTGAGGCCCCGCCTTGATAGTACCCGGCCGCCACTACGGTGCCCGCCATACGCACACTGCGTATAGCCTCATGTAACGCCGCGTAGTGTCCCGATACCTCGATAGCGATATCCGCGCCCTTGTGTGGGCCGGCCGTCTTGACCTCCCATCCCACATCGCAGACGGTGGGATCCAGTACGCGATCCGCCCCCAACTCCTCTGCCAACTTCCGCCGCTTGACGATAGGATCCACCGCATCGACCCAAGTCGCTCCGTTCAACCGGGCCAGTTGTACCGCCAGCAATCCGATGGTCCCTAACCCGAAGATGGCAACACGATCGCCCACCTTGATATGAGCATCATGCACAGCCTGGAGCGCCACCCCAGCCAAGGCCAGAAACGCCGCCCGTTCCGGTGTCAGGCCTGGCGGTAACGGTTCGATGGGGCCCAGGTTCGTTCGATAGTCCTCGGCAAAGGTGTGGGTCTCCTGGTGAGGGGATGGTAAGTGAACCAGATCACCTGGCCGGAAGTTGGTCACCTCATCGCCCACCTCGACCACCCGACCGACCCACTCGTATCCCAGCCGCATGGGGTAGGTCGGTTCCTCCCTCGACGGCACGAACAGTCGCAGATCGGGGTCGAACTGTTTCTCATGGAACGGCGATGTGCCACGGTACAGATTCAGCTCCGTGCCGTGGCTGATCCCGCTGAGGATGGCCCGGGCCCTCACTTCGTTGGGTTGAAGGGGAGGCTCTTTGTACGAACGCAGTATGATCTCCCTTGGCGCGCGAAGCAGTAATTCACGAGGCATTAACAGTCACCTCCATTGCTCAGCCAGCGAACGCGGCCGCGGCGGCCTTATGTGCCATCTCATGATAGGCGTCCAACATGGCCATGAAGTTCTCGTATCGCGTGCCCACAGCCACGGAGTGGGTAGTGCCGAAGATATAGCCACCGCCCGGCGGACCGACGCGCAACGCATATTCCACGTCGCGCCGCACGTCCTCTGGCGTGCCAGATACCAGATTCTCTACCCGAACACCGCCCCATAACGCCAGCTTATCGCCGTATTGAGCCTTGACCTCCGCCAGATCCATGCCAGCAGATGCCTGGATGGACTGGTAGGCGTCGTAGCCGGCCTCTACGAACATGTCCAGCAGTAGCCAGTTGTTGCCACAGGCATGTTTGAGCACCGCCAGTCCACGTGACTTGACCCTCTTCACGCGTTCCTTGATAGAAGGGAGGCAGAATTCACGGAACATCTGGGGAGAAAGAAACGGCCCGTGCTTGGAGGAGAAGTCCTGTCCCCACAGGGTGCCATCCGTTCCCGGTCGAATGAACCACTGATCTCGAATGTTCGCTGCCTGTGTGGCATAGGCGATCGCCCGCCGCACCAGGTCTGGCTGCAAGGCATATGCCAGCAGACCGCGCTCCATCCCGCCTAGCAGGATCATCCCCGCCTCGCCGCCGGTGGGACCTAGAATGTATCGGGTATCCCCCAGCGCCGCGATGACGGCGTCCACCACCTCGAAGACCGATGGATCGGGCGGTTCGGGCTGGACGTCCGGGTCGAACTGTTCTGGGGTAAAATGGGCTGTGGGATCTTCCACCAACGTCAGGTCCGCCGTGATCTCCGAGTACTTCCACACCCGGCCGTCGGCCGCCTCCCACGTTGTGTCGTCCACCCGTCGCACCTTTGGCGGCTCATAATCCTTTGGAGGTGCCAGGCTGCTCGCCATAGCCGAGACATTGATGATGTCGATGAAGTCGAGTTTGCGGTAAAGCTCGATGGTATCCTCAGCCCAGCTCTGTACCACCTCGTCTCGCCGCCCTTCCCAGAAGGCAATCTGCGATTTGGCCTTGGCGCGCAGATAGGTCTCATGTCCTAAGATCTTCTCCACGGTGTCGAAGTCGATGGCGAAGAAGCCGATGGGAATCCGATCGACAGGTTGCCGTGCCAGGGTCCGTTGAATACGTTCCTTGCCAGTCACTCATGCCTCCGATGATGTGGAGATTCCTCTCAGATTATTCATCAAAGGTCAGATGCTCAATGATCTTTGTATCCTCTTCGATATAGGCATCGACGAATTCTCGATAGGCATTTGGTGAAACAAAACGGGAAAGCACGATCTGCGGCCTGGGCAGAGAGCCATTCCTTAGCCCAACGTACTCGCGATAACTGGAGAATTCCCAGTCTTCCGCTTGTTGAACCAGCCTAGCAATTACTGGGTTCAAGTGGATGTACCGAGACAGGTGTACGAGG
>JAGHDS010000320.1 GCA_021159845.1 Anaerolineae bacterium | reverse complement strand
GCCCACACCAACGCCGATTCCTACCCCATTCGTGGTGGTCAACGCGGACTTGGTGAACCTGCGCGCTGGCCCCAGCACTCGTTACCCGATCGTCGGGAAGGCTAAGGCCGGGCAGAGATTCGCGGTGACAGGCAAGAACAAAGCGGGTAGCTGGTGGGAGATATGCTGCATCGGCGGTAGAAAGGCGTGGATATATGGACGCCTGGTAAACCCGCAAGGCCCGATCGATACGGTCCAGCTGGCAGCATACATTCCACCACCGCCACCCACGCCGCGCCCAACACCGACGCCGATCCCACAGCCAACCCCCACACCCGCGCCACAATACGCGTTCAACGCAGCCGGCGTGGAGGGCCGCCCAATGAGCAACGAGTGGATTAATGTATGGGGACGGCTCTTCAACCGGACCGGAAACGGAGCGGTCGGCGGATATAAGCTCCGGGTGCTCCGCGGTGGCACCGTCGTCGGCGAGGCCACCTTTGGGAGCACATTCTCCTGGGCCTACCCAGGATTGGACAGCTCGTTCATCTACAATGCTAAGATCGAAATCCGTCCGGTAGCGGGCGGACAATACACAGCCCAACTCCTGGGACCCGGTGGCCAACCGGCCGGTCCTCCGCAGACATTCACGGTATCCGGCAACATCCGCGAGTTCCTGATCACCTGGCGACAACGCTAGCCAACGCGCGTTTCCGCCGGAATCCCCGGCCGGGGGCCCAGGTGTCCCACTTGGGCTTCCGGCCGACTTTGTGCCCAGAGCATTCCGAGGAGCCATGAACAACGTTCGTACAGCGCCCCTCCCCGCTTACCGTGGCTGGGGTAAGCTACCGGCCGTCGCCCTGCTCACATTGGCCGGGCTGGCGCTACGCGTCACGCGCATTGGATTCCAACCTCTCTGGTGGGACGAGGGCTACAGCGTATGGTTCGCCACCCACTCCCTTCCCCGTATGGCCGCGCTCACCGCGCAAGACATCCACCCTCCCTTGTACTACGCGCTACTCCATATATGGATCGCCCTATGGGGAGCAGGGCCCCTCTCACTGCGAGCACTATCCGTACTGTTCGGCGTGTTGACCATCCCCATCGCCTACCTGGTAGGCCGCGAGGTCATCGGGCAGAGGGCCGGGCTATGGACCGCGGCGATCATCGCCTTCAACCCGATGCTCATCTATTACAGCCAAGAAGTGCGCATGTACGGCCTGGTCGCCATGCTCGCGCTGGGTGCCATCTACTGCACCGCCCGCATCCAGGGGCTCACGCGCGCTGCCGACGCACTCCCCGGACGCAGCACATGGATCAGCTATATCCTGCTCACCCTGGCGATGCTCTACACGCAATACTACGCAGCCATGCTGCCCTTGGGATTCACCCTGTATGCCCTTTGGCACTGGCGCCGCCATCCGCGTCACCTGGCACGCTGGCTGGGGGCACAAATCGTCGCAGCGCTGGCTTACCTGCCCTGGGTGCTGTACGCCGCTCCCAGGCTCATCCCCTACGTGTCCCAAAAGGTCGTGGCCGACGCCGACAAGCCACTCGGCCCGATCACATACCTGGCCCGCCACCTGAGCGCATTCACCATCGGACATGTCGAAGGCTGGCTACACGCGGGCTGGCCCATCGGGCTACTCCCACTGCTTCCGATCGCCTGGTGGTTATGGCGACGGTGGGGGCAAAGCCCCAGTTACCGCGTCATTCCTCTTCTACTCACAACGCTGGGCACGAGCCTGGGATTGGGCTTCCTACTGAATCTACGTTACCCGTTCTTCCCGGAGCGCGGCGAGCGCCTGTTGCTGCTCACCGCCCCCGCGCTCTGGCTGCTGATAGCCATCGTTCTGGACGATCTATGGCAGGCCGGGCGACGGTACGCCATCGGCACGGGCATCCTGTGGGTTGGGTTAGCCACGGTCAGCCTGGGCGCATTCTACACGGTCCCCCGTTACTCCGCCGATGACTACCGGCCGCTCATCCGACAGGTACAGCAGCAAGGCCGGCCTGATGACGTCGTGTGGTGCGCATTCCCCTGGCAAGTAGGCTACTTCCGCTCGTACACCCACCCGGGCGACCCTCAGGCGCGCCTGCTGCCATCCCCGGCCTGGGATCAGAGCGTACAGACCGCCCTGGACGACACCCTGGCCCAGGGATACCGCATCTGGCTTCCGGAACACCTGAGCCTGGGCGGTATCCTGGAAACGCGCATGGAAACCTATCTACTCCACCAAGAAGATGTCTACCCAACCGTCAACACCTGGTACGGGGAGAACACCCGACTCACGCTCTTCACCCCAGCCACCGGCGCCGGCGTTCCCGGTCCACAGGGGAGAAAGCCCGCCACCTTCGGCAAGGTCCTACGGCTGAACCGCAGCATCATCGCCCCCAATATCCCGCGCGACCCAGCGCACCCGGAATCAGCCCGAGATCCTCAACGGCTACGCCCGGAAAACGACGTGATCCGAGTCGACCTGGAATGGGAAGCTCTGGCGCCAATCCCGAAGAACCTGCACGTCGGGCTACGGCTCGCCGACGAGGCTGGCCGCACGTGGGGGCAAAGGGATAGTCAGCCGCTCGGCGGCAGCCGGCCGTTCCAAACGCTCAACCCCGGGCAGCAGCTACACGATCGGCACGGGTTGATCGTGCCCGCGGGGACGCCTCCCGGGCGCTACACCGTGTGGCTCAAGGTATACGACCCCAATAGCGGCCACGCGTTGGATCTGATCGGCCCAGACGGACGTACACAGGGCACAGAGGTCGCCCTGGGAAAGGTGGACGTGTGGCCATCAGATCGGCCGCTCTCTCCCACCCTCCTGCCTATCGCCACACCGCAGAGCATCAACCTGGCCGGCAAGGTGAGATTTCTGGGATACACGCTGGGGGACGGCCCCTTCGAGCCCGGCCGGGCCATTCCGGTCAATTTATTCTGGCGTGCGCAAAAAGACCTGGACGAGGAATATCTCTCCTTTGTGCAGCTCCTGGACAACCGACATCGCCTGTTGGCTGCGTGGGAAGGCCCCCCCGGGGGCGATTTCCCAACCTATGAGTGGCGTCGGGGGACGCTCATCCGACAACAGGTGGAGCTACGGCTGCCCGCCACGGTGCCCGACGGCGAGCACGAGCTCATCACGGGGATGTTCCGCCTCCCCGATCGCGCCCGGCTGACAACCACCCGACAATGGCTTCCCCCTCGTCCCCCTCGGGATTACATCTCATTAACACGCGTGACTGTGCGCGGCCGAACGCACAACCACACCCGGCCATCCCCTCAACACGCGCTGGACGTGCAGATCGGGTCGTTCGCTCACCTGATCGGCTACGACCTGGATATACAAGACCCCACGCCGAGCGGGCGGATCATCCTTACGCTCTACTGGGAAGCCCTCGGGGCAGCAGACCAGGAGTATACGGTGTTCGTCCACTTATTAGACGCAGCGGGGGAATTCCGCGGGCAGGCGGACGCGCCGCCAGGCAACGGGGCATACCCGACTACTGGCTGGCTCGCTGGGGAGTACCTGGCCGACCGGCACGCGCTGACCATCGCCGCCGACGCGACACCCGGTCCCCACCTCCTGGAGATCGGCATGTACCTACCGTCCACAAACGCCCGGCTGCCCGTTCGGGACAGATCCGGCAAGGTTCTGGGAGATTGGGTCCTGCTAACGGACACCCCCGTTATAATACGCTAACCGAGAAAAGAGAGGAACACGCATCCGCAGGTCAACTGAGGAGGACACCATGAGCGAAGAGAGTAGACACCCCCAACCGGAACAAGAGGAAGATGTATTAGAGGAGTTGAAACAGCTCGGCCGCCAGATCGGCAAGACGCTCAAACAGGCGTGGAAGAGCCCCCAACGCAAGGAACTAGAGGAAGAACTCAAAACCGGCCTCCAGGAACTGGATAAGGCATTAGACTCGGCCAAAGAACGGCTGGCGTCCGAGGAGGCCACTGAACAGGCGCGGGAGATCGTGGAATCTCTCGAGAAGGACGAGACCGTCCGGGAGATCCGCAGCACACTGGTGAAAGGGCTCCGCTCCCTCAACCAGGAGCTCAGCCAGACCCTCAACGAGGAACCGGGCACCGAGACCAAGCCAGAGTCACCCTCGGAAGAGCGACCCGACGACACGCCCTGATTCCAAGAGTCCAGCCCGCGAAAAAGGGGCAGCTTTCACGGCTGCCCCCTAAACCCTATCATTCTACTGATCCTGGCCCTTCCAGGCCCTCCATCGTTCCATCAGCCACTCCACCCAGGCGTCAAGCCCCTCACCGGTTACACAAGACACGCGCAGGATTGGGGCCTCTGGGTTGACGGCACGGACCGCCCGCTCGAACACGCTCACATCAAAGTCGAGGTGAGGGATCAAGTCCGTCTTGTTCAAGATGACAACATCCATATCCACAAAACTGGACGGGTACTTGATCGGCTTGTCATGCCCCTCCGGCACACTAGCCACCAAAACCCGCAGATGCTCACCCAGGGCGAATTGCGTGGGGCACACCAGATTGCCGACGTTCTCGATGAACAGGATATCCACGTCATCCAGGGCAAGCCGCCTCAACGCCTCCCCCACCATCGTCGCATCCAGGTGGCATCCTCCGCCTGTGTTGATCTGTATGGCAGGTACGCCGGCCGCTCTGATCTTGTCAGCG